>NZ_JBXAJV010000014.1:0-35062 GCF_058797635.1 Pseudomonas sp. GW823-FHT02C02
GCTTCATCGGGGCTCAACCGTTCAGTTCGTGGGACAGCCGTATCTCACCAGATTTGGAAGTCTTTTTCAGAGTTTCCCTAACAAACTAGAAGCTGACAGAAATGTAATCTTAATTTCAGTCGACTGTCCGCTGGGCGTGGTCTAGGGTGAAATGTGCGCCCTTGAGCATAATTAACTTGAAAACGATGAAATGGCATTTTGCCCGCATTATGCTTAGTAGCCTTGAGGCCAGGGGCAAACACCTTGAAGCCGAACATTTTCGCCTAATGATCAACTGCGCCGAATCTATCAGGCGTCGGCTAATTTTTTGTTGAGCGGTTCCGTTTTCACCACCACGTGTGCGGAGTTTGCGCCGAGTGTGAGGCCTATGCCAGGAGCTGCGAACAGGTCGGTGATATGGAAGATTGCGTCAAGGCCTGTCGCGAATGCGCAGAGAGCTGCCGCCAAATGGCTGGTGGCGAAGGTTAGTCTAGCCCCATGCAGGTACAGAAGTAGCGATTTACGTGCGCGGGGGCAATGGTATGTATATGCCAATCTTCCGCCCTCTAACAGGAGATTCACATGTCACAGCATATCAAGCACAACAGCTCTAGCCGGTTCACTTTGTCGATGAGGGCGGTAGCGATGGCTGTCGCGGTCATGGTAACAGCGCCGACGTGGACCAGTGCCGCAGAACCCGTGAAAAGCGAATCGATGCCGATGCCTTCCGAGCAGATGGATCACTCGAAGATGGACGGCATGAAAAAAATGGGTGGCATGTCCAAAACCGGCGATGTGGATTATGACTTCGCGGCCAACATGCGCATGCATCACCAGATGGCAGTCAAGATGGCGCAAGCCGAACTCAAAAACGGAAAAAATCCAGAGATGCTACGTATGGCCAAGGACATAATTGCCGCACAGGAAAAGGAAATCGCCGTCTTCGATCAGTGGATTAAAACAAATAAAAAACCATGACCATCACCTTGAACCGGTACTGGACGAAAACTAAGTTCCGCTTGGTCCATGGATTTCCAGAGCCATTCGAGCTAGGTCAAAGGTCTGCACGCAGAGGCACTGATCTGAGCCTGAGACGATGCTCGGTTACTATGCCTGGAGAAGCCCAATTGCTTGGGAGCTGTAGAGGCATTACTTGACCAGAACGTGGGGCAAAGCGTTCTGTCCGGGCTAATTTCGATGACTGCATGATGGCCGGTATTGCCCTGACCGCGGCACTCTTTAATCCGCGGATTAGTGCCCCCGCTGCAACGCTGGATATGGCCGCCGGATCCGCGCAGAATTGGAAGCTCTCAGTTCACTACGTAATGACTCTGGTGTCTGACAGCATTGGCAAAACCTGGAGAGACAGATGACAAGCAGGCAGGCTCATTATCATATGGTGGATTGCCTTATCGTCGGTGCAGGCCCTGCCGGGCTGACGGCGGCTATCTATTTAGCGCGCTATCGCCGCCAGGTTCTATTGGTCGATGCCGGCCAGAGCCGTGCAGAGCTGATCCCGATCACGCACAACTATCCCGGTTTTCCTCAAGGTGTTTCGGGCGCCGAGTTGTTGGCACGACTACGCAATCAGGCAGAGCGCTACAATATTTATGTCCGACGAGCCACTGTGCAAGCACTATCAAAGCGAGGAGACGACTTCATCGCCGACATCGATGATGACCACGTTGTGGCGTCGACTGTGCTTCTTGCCACCGGCGTTATTGATAAGCCTCCCGAGATACCCGATCTACGTGAGGCCACTCTCGGTGGCGATGTGCGTTGGTGCCCGATTTGCGACGGATACGATGTCATCGACCAGGACATTGCTCTTCTCGCCTCCGCCAAGGAAGGTTTCAGGCATGCGCTATTTCTCCGTACCTACACCCGCCAGCTCACACTAATTGTGCAACCGGGCAGCAGAGAACTAGACAACGACGAACGTCTCAAACTTGCACGGGCAGGCATCCGGCTCGTCGAGGATCCAATCGCGCAAATCCGCAAGATCGAAGGGCATCGTGTGGCGATACGCTTAGCTAAAGGCGGCGAACTCATTTTCGACACCCTATACCCGATGCTTGGCTGCAACGCACGGACCGAGTTGGCTAAAAGCCTCGGCGTAACTTTTGACAGCAATGGCGAGTTGGTGGTGGACACCGACCAGCGCACGTCAGTCCTGGGGTTGTACGCGGCGGGCGATGTAGTCAACGCGCTCAATCAGATGAGTATTGGAGTCGCCCATGCGGCGACTGCGGCGACCGCAATACACAATGTCCTCAAGGACAACTATCGCTGAAAAGTTAATATCCAAGGACGGTCTGCTTCGGCCATATCGCGATAGCGACTACTGCCCACGACATTACGTGCTGGTGAGATGCGGCTCGGACTGAGCAGCGACTTTAGAGTGGTGAGCGAAGCGTCGTCGGGCAATACCGCCGAACTGAGCCTGACAGGCGGCAAGCTGAGCTGTGCTCAAACTGACGTTTCCCGCCAAGTCGGCTAAGCTGTTTCGCTTCGTCTTGTCGTGAGCAAAAACTACTTTTCCGAAGCGCTCAATGCCAAGTAGTTGATCATGATCAATGAGCGACTGGTTGCGGCGGCGCACCATGGTAGGCAGGTTATTGCTCGCCGAACACCATAAGCGGCGGGTGAGCATCGTCCAATAAGCCCTGGTTTGTTAGACGGTCTGCGCCATTGATGTCACTTGCAGAAGGCGTGAGCCCATCGTGATGGAATGCAAGCCGGCGCGAGTGAATGCAAGCTCACTCGCAGCAAATGTGAGCCCGAGCGCATCGTCAGGCGCAGTTAATTTGAGATTGCGAGTCCGGCCGTTTTCTAATGCAAGCCGTTACAACTAAGATCCTGATATTGCCCTACCAGGATCGTGGCGCGCATCTTCGATGCTGAGCTCTGTAAAAGACATGGCGGCACCTTACGGAGGGTGAGGTGTTGCACTCAGTCTTCGCGGCCGGCCATTTATGAAAATGTCATTAATCTACGTTCAGTAAGCCTGCGCGCAAGAGCAAACTCTTGAAGTGGCCAATTTTGTTTGACTTGGTGTTCATGCTCTAGTAGTTAGAGCGCATCCGTGGTCAGGGGTCGATAGGCTCTCAGATTATGAACACAAGAATTAGAAAACCAGAGGAGCAAAACATGTACAAGTCCAGATTGGCGCTTGCCGTGGCCGTTGGGGTATTGGCTCAGCAAGCCGGCGCTGCCGGTTTTATCGAAGACAGCAAGGCCTCGATCAGTTCCCGGACCATGTATTACAATGCCGACAACCGTGAAGGCGGCGACGACCAGCGCGAGTCAGCCCAAGGCTTCAAGCTCGATTACGCCTCTGGCTTCACCCCGGGTACCATCGGTATCGGTTTCGACGCTCAAGCGCTTTGGGGCATCCATCTGGATGGCGGTCGTGGCCATCGTCCCGACGCTAACAACACTTTCTTTCCAAGTGACAGCGATGGCTCTGCGGTAGACGAGTGGAGCCGCATCGGCGGTAACTTCAAGGCGCGTATCTCCAAGACTGAAGGCCGCCTCGGTAGCGCACTGGCGCCAAACCTGCCAATCCTTGTCGCGAACGACAGTCGTCTGCTACCGCAGACCTTTGATGGTGGCATCGTCACGTCCAAGGAAATCGACAACCTGACCTTCACTGCCGGTCAGTTAGAGCATGCCTACGGCCGAGCTTCGAGCAACCGTACCGGCCTAGCGGTGTCTGGCGGAATCCAGGACAGCAACCAGTTCCGTTTCGGCGGTGCTGACTGGAAAGTTACCAAAGACCTGACGCTGCAGTACTACTACTCGAACCTGGAAAACTACTATACGCAGAACTTCTTGGGCCTGGTGCACGTCCTGCCGATTAGTACCGAGCAGTCCTTCAAGACTGACTTACGCTACTTCGACAGCCGCTCCGACGGCAAAAACGGCCAGACCGGTTATTTCTTCGACAATAACGGTGGTTTTGCCAAGAACGCGAACGAGGTCGACAACAAGACGTGGAGCGCCATGTTCACTTACACCCTGGGTGGTCATGCATTCCTGCTCGGCCACCAGCAAGTCGGCGACGACGGAGGTTTCGTCTGGTTGAACCAGGGCAGCGTTCGGGGCAGCAATGGCAGTCTCGAAGGCGCCGGTGGTTCCAGTTTCTATCTGTTCACCGACAGCATGGTTAACCAGTTCGCCCGCGCCGGCGAGAACACCACCTTCGGTCAGTACTCTTATGATTTTGCCCGCCTCGGGGCGCCTGGCCTGAAGGCGTCGATTTCGTACCTGAGCGGCGACGACATCAAGAACAAGAGCGGCAACGGCGACTACTCCGAGTGGGAACGCGACATGCGTGTTGACTACTTATTCCAGGACGGCGTGCTCAAAGGCTTCGGCGCTACCGTGCGTCACGGAGCTTACCGTGGTAGCGGCGAAAGCATCGCCGACCAGGACCAGACTCGCCTGATCTTCAACTACACGTATAGCTTCCTGTAGTCGAGCGTAAAAAAGGCCTCGATCGACGAGGCCTATTTAAAGGTTCACGGATTACCGGGAAAGACGTTCTTGATCTTCATGAAAAAGAATTCGCTATCCCGGTAACCGTACGCCATCCGCTTGATGACCTTTATAGCAGCGGTGAACGAATCTATTATCCCCACGGGTCGATTTTAAAGCGGGCAATCGGCGCGATAGAAGGCTCTTACTGGCGCCAACTGCCCTCCGCGGCGGGCCTAATCCCCTACGATTTCATCAATCAGTCGCCTCTCAGCTAAGCGATCGCTAACTGGCGACTGCAGGCGATCGACGTACAGGCCCCGCTAAAGGTGACAATGAGTTGGGCCTTCCACTCAATGCCACTCTGAGTGGCGTCTGGCAGCTGCGCTTGGCGTGCACGCTGACGTGCTTCTCGGTAGGTACCCCGTAAGCGTCCGCCGAAGTCACCTTGCATGACTCAGGCAGATACCCATTGATGCGGCAGCAGTTGGTCGATCTCACTCGCCCGCTGCGTCGGCAGCCGCGTCAGCACATCTTTGAGATAGGCATACGGATCGTGCCCATTCATACGTGCCGACTGGATCAAACTCATAATCGCCGCTGCCCGTTTGCCGCTGCGAAGCGATCCAGCAAACAACCAGTTCGAGCGTCCAAGTGCCCACGGCCTGATCTGGTTGTCGGGTAGTCAGACGCGGTTACCCGCGTCCAACCCCCTAAGAACCGTGCATGCGAGTTTCCCAGCACACGGCTCAAGCCTCTGCTAAGGCGCCTTTAGGCACCCGGTGGCACATCATCGGCATAGGCAAATTGCACATCCCTCGGGCAGCGCAGGTGGTAGATCTCAAGATTAGCGGCTGCGTCCGTACCGCCATGACCTAGCTTCACAACATGGCGACTGTGCCACGGTGTGTCTTTGGTCACCGGCTTGAAGCAGGCGCAGCACCTACCGCCCTGTTGCATCCATATCCGATACAACTTGGCTCGACCTTTTACGGAAGTGAGCATCCTCTTGCCCCAGCGGGATTCGAAGTACTCATCCCATGTGGGGTCGTGAGGGTTGGCAGCGGCCTTAATCTTAATATGTCGCACAATCGGTGTGTCTGAGGCGTCTACTAGCGTGTACTGACGCTTCCGACCATCGGCGGATTTTTCAGTACACGAGAACACCCAACTGCGCGCCCCTTGTACTTTGAAATACCGATCCTTCACCCATCGGCGTGTCTTGCGAGGGTGGCGACGTACCGCCCATCGCCAGAGCATTTCCCACACTGCGCTGTCCACCTGGTTGAAGACCTTCTTGGCGACGACATGACTGTGATAGTTCGCCCAGCCCCGTAAAACCGGGTTGAGCAAACCTATCAAGTTAGCCTGTCGTATCGTTTTGTTGGTCTTGATCAACTCTCGCAGCTTGGCAAGGAGAGCCCCGATGTTCGCCTTGGACGGCTTGATCAGGAGCTTGCCGTTGTACTTGCGCAGGTTCCATCCGAGGAAGTCGAACCCGTCCCCTATGTGCGTTATCTTGGTTTTTTCCGGAGAGAGAACAAGTCCACGCTCTGCCAGAAATTCAACCACGGCGGGCCTGACTTCATTCTCCAGCCACTCTTTCGAACAGCCAGTGATGATGAAGTCGTCTGCATAACGCACCACGCGCATTTTTCGGGCTGTCCACTTCGCGTTGGGAAATCTCTTCGCCAGCATCGCTTCCAGCCCATCCAGCGTCATGTTCGCCAACACCGGGGATATAACGCCGGCAACAACAGAGCAAACTCTCGGATAAAATGGGGGCTGCGCATTGCCAGGGACAGTTTCGCCCCAAGGCATGCAGGATGCCCCGACGTCGAGATTGTTCTCGTCATTGAGGGCATTACCCCCACTGATGGGAGACTTCAGTCATGAGTCGAAAGTCGCGTATCTGGCATATTCGTCTGGCTTTTGAGCCAAATCGGTTCTCTTGTGAACAGCTCGAGAGGGCCTACGAGTAGCTTAAGCCGACAGAATCGCGGGCTTCCTCAGAATTGTCGCCATCGCAGCCCTCTGTGACAAAGCATCGTGCTGCCAAGCGAGGTGAGCAATGAGCCAGACTGTGATGGTGGCGCTCTACGCCCGCGTGTCCTCTGACCAACAGGCTAAACGCGGCACGATTGAAAGCCAGATTGCCGCGTTGACAGAGCGGATCTTGGCCGATGGGGCCCACGTGGTTGAGGACATGCGCTTTGTCGACGCAGGCGTCAGCGGTGCGACGCTGATTCGCCCACAATTGGAACGGCTCAGAGACCGCGCTGCACTTGGTCTGGTGGAACGTCTCTATGTCCTGTCCCCAGACCGGCTGTCGCGAAAATATGCTCATCAGGCATTGCTGATGGAAGAGCTATTGGCGTGTGGCGTGCAGGTTGTGTTTCTCAATCATGCCATTGGCGTCACGCCGGAGGAGTCGTTGCTGCTGCAAATGCAGGGCATGATCGCGGAATATGAACGTGCCAAAATCATGGAGCGCAATCGTCGCGGCAAGCTTCATGCGGCCAAACGCGGCAGCATCAATGTGCTTTCGACTGCGCCCTACGGTTATCGCTACATTCGTAAGCAACTTGATGGAGCACCCGCACAGTACGTCATCGAATTGCCACAAGCGGCGACGGTCAGAGCCATATTTCAGTGGATTGGGATGGAGCGACTGAGCATCGGCGAAGTGGTACGGCGCCTTGGGGCAACAGGCACCTTAACCGCCTCAGGTAAACCTTACTGGGATCGCAGTACCGTGTGGGGGATATTGCAAAATCCAGCCTACATGGGACGAGCTGCTTTTGGCAAAACACAGACGCGTGATCGTTTACCTCGGATACGCGCACAACGCCACAGTGCCGAGGTGCCCAGGAAGGGGTATTCAACCGTACGTACGGATCCAGGTCAGTGGGTCGAAATATCCGTACCGGCAATCGTCAGCGAAGGATTGTTTCAGTCTGTTCAAGAGCAGCTTGCCGAGAATCGCAAAGCACGTCAGCGCCGTCATGGTGCGGTCTACCTGCTTCAGGGCTTGACCGTTTGCGGCCATTGTCACTACGCCTATTACGGTAAAAAGGTCAGCAAGGCAGCGGCCAAAGGCCAACGCCGGGACTATGCCTATTATCGTTGCATTGGAACCGATGCCTACCGCTTTGGTGGCGAACGCGTCTGTGACAATCAGCAAATACGAACGGATCGTCTCGATGAACTGGTCTGGCAGCAGGTTGTTGAACTGCTCGCGCACCCTGGAAGGCTAAAGAATGAATATGAACGTCGGCTGGGTGTCCTCGAAGAAAAAGAACAAACAAATCCTGATACCGCAGCGCTGGAACGACAACGACTGCAGCTGGATAAAGGCAAGTCGCGGCTCATCGATAGTTATGCCGAGGGTATGATCGACAAAATGGACTTTGATCCGAAGATGCGGAACTTGAAGCGCCGCCTGGAACAGCTTGATCAGCAGATTCAGGACTCACGGCGTCATCAGGTGGGTCAGCGCGAGTTGTTTCTCGTCATTAATCGTCTCGAAGAGTTTGCCGCGGCTGTCCATGACCGATTGGGAACACTGGATTTCGTCACAAAACGCGAGATCATCCGCGGCCTGGTCAAACGCGTCGAAATTCACAAGGACGAGATTTTGGTGGTGTTTCGGGTTGATCCGGATCCCGGGTTCAACGCCAGCGAGACGTCGACTGGCTCAGGCATCGGAGAGAAAAGTATGCAAGAACGTACGCGGCGTAATATCGCCATTGCTGGCGAATATCTATCTTCACTACGTGCTGGATCTATGGGCAAGGCAATGGCGCCAGCGGCATGCCCATGGCGATGTGATTGTTGTGCGCTACGCGGACGACAGCGTGGTGGGTTTCAGGACGCAATGGCAAGCTCAGCAGTTTCTGGTGCAGTTGCAGGAGCGCTTAGCCAAGTTCGGATTGTCCCTCAATGCCTCGAAAACACGACTGATTGAGTTTGGTCGTTTTGCTGCGAGAAATCGTAGGAAGCGAGGCTTAGGTAAACCGGAGACATTTGACTTCCTGGGCTTCACGCACTGTTGTAGTACCAACAGAAGCGGTGGCTTTCAAATACTGCGACTGACGGGCAAGAAGCGAATGCGTGCGACGCTGCTGGCTATTCGGGATGAGCTGAAGCGCCGACGTCATGAGCCCATCCGGGCTCAAGGGCAATGGCTTACTCGGGTGGTCAGGGGCTACTTCAATTACCACGCGGTGCCGGGAAACCTGATACGTCTTGGTGGTTTTCGTTCGGCGGTATGTCGCCTATGGCGGCAAGCCCTCAAACGTCGCAGCCAGCGTAATCGGCTTCAATGGTCACGCTACGGACGCCTTGCTGACCTCTACATACCTAGACCCAGAAATGCACATCCTTACCCTGAGGATCGCTTCGCGTCACACACCCGAGGCAGGAGCCGTATGCGGTAGTTCCGCACGTACGGATCTGTGCGGGGGGTGGCAGGTAACTGCCATCCCTACCGCGACCGAGCATGCGTGCTAAAAATTCGTGTGAGGCCTTGATCAGCAAATAAAAAAAGGCGCCACAAGGGCGCCTAAGCCGCCTCCCACCAAAGGAATAACAAGGAGACGGGGTGTACCTGTGAGCGAGCTTGCTACTGCTCGATTTAGAGAATTTGCAGCGGGTACTCTACAATCAGACGAACTTCATTCAAATCAGATTCGAAGGCGGTAGCCCGAGTCGTCGCTTGGCGCACACGGAAGGACATGTCTTTCAGAGAGCCGGTTTGAATGATGTACTTGGCTTCGATGTCACGCTCCCAACGCTTCTGGTCCTGCAGTGGGGCGCCATCAGCTCCTCGGCGCATATAGACGCTGTTCGCATTCGAGTAGTCAGCATCCCAGCCCTTTGCGTAACGAGTCATGAAGCTCAGGCCAGGAATGCCAAAGGGCTGCATATTCAAGTCATAGCGTAGCTGCAAGGATTGCTCTTTCGGGGAGTTGAAATCGCTGTATTGGATAGAGTTATCCAGGAAAATCGAATCAGATTGGCGCAGGTAATCAAAATCGTCATCCCCATTGCTGCGCTGGTAGCCAACGCTCAGGGTGTGGGCGCCAAACTGGACACCGGTCTTACCGCTCCAGATGTTGTTATCGAAGCTGCCCAGCAGTTTCTTCCCCTCGTCGACTGCTCGGTAGTAGTTCAGGCCACCAATTAGCGCGACATTCTCGGAAAGTGGGTAGCTTAACGTAGTGCCTGCATAGTACTGGTTCCACACATCTTTGAAGCGGCTGGTATAGAGACTCACACCGACATTTTTGTTGACGGCGTAATCGCCACCCAGGTAAGCGATCCAAGGCGCGTCTACAGATCCTGCATAGAACGTAGCAAAACCGTCGCGCATGCTGCTTGAGTTCGGTTGGCTCATCGCATGCAGGCGACCACCCTGCAAGGTCAGGCCTTCAATGCTGGTATTGGCAAACGTGGCGCCACGAAAGCTCTCAGGCAGCAGTCGTGAGTCCCCATACGCCACAACAGGCGTGGAAGGAAATACGTTCCCAACCTTGATGACCGTATCTAGCAAGCGAAGCTTGGCTGCTCCACCGACTTTTGAGTAGGTATCCTCAGGTTGACCTTTGCTGTTGTAGGGCATGATGTCTACTGTGCCACCGGCTCCAGAACGGCCATCACCCGAGTCAAGCTTGATCCCTTGCATTGCGAATGCATCAATGCCGAAGCCCACAGTGCCCTGGGTGAAGCCTGACTCAAAACGTCCGATAATTCCGTGAGCCCACTCTTCGGAGTAACCGTTTCCAGTTCGACTGGACTGACCGTTGCGAAAGTCGCGATTGAAGTAGAGATTGCGGTTGAGAATGTTAAAGCTGCTCCCCTCAATGAACCCCTCTGGTTTTTGCTCAACGGCCACTGCAACCTGCCCCATACTCATGCCAAGGGCAATGAAGGAAAGCCCATAAAAGCTTTTATTATTCATGTAGCACTCCAGGCTATAGCTTGGCAGAGTTTCTATGTGAAATATTTTTATGATTATGGGAGTGCAGGTAATTTACCCTGCGTGCCGTCGTCGATAATTCCACATGGAACATAACTGTAGCATGACCTGAAAATTACTTTTTTGTCAGTGAAAAGTAAGGAGTTGTTGAATTTTCAGTGAGTTTTTTTACGCGTTCCTGTGTTTGGCTGGTAAGCGATCAACCGCCATGAGGGCAGTTGCTTCCCAACACTTGGTATTCGATAGTGTTGAGCTTGCCACTCGAGTCTTCGTAGGTCATACGCGAAGGGACCAACCCACAATACTTAGCGGCTGTTGGAGTCACGCTAACCACTTTTGCGATATCGAGGTCCAACCCATACTTATAGTGGACAATTTCAGGCACGGCTTTACCGTTTTTGCTGGCATATTGCTCCATTGCTTGCTGATTCTTTTGCAACATCCGACCGTAGACCCGATCCCCTCCGCCTTCAGCCAAGGCCGCGGAAGAAGCTGCCGCTATTGCAATAGCGATGCCTGCATTCAATATTTTCATGATTTTCTCCGTGCTCTAACTAATTTATAGTCAAATAGTAGTCCGCGATACCTGTCAGAAGGCTGCCGCTAACATTACTAATCTGTCAGGTATGATCTTTGCTCTGTTAATGGCATTCCGAGCGGTGCACCTATTGTGGTTAACGCTTCGTCAGCCAATAGGCTTCGGATGGTGTTAAATACCCATGCGCGACGAAATGCTAATCGACTAGAAGCTGACAGAAATGTAATGTTAATTTCTATCGCCTGTCCGCCGAGCGTGGTCTAGGGTGAAATGTGAGCCATTGGGCATGCACTAACTTGAATGCTATGAAACAGCATTTTGCGCGCATTACGCGTGGTGTTTGTCTGCAGTATCCTCATCCGCGTTCAGTCCAAAATGATCAGCTGTTTTTAATAGAAACTGTCGAATGCCGCTGCTCCCAGTACCACTGCTAGCGTTGTCTTTCCTTGGATGCGATGGAGAACATAGCTATGACCAACACCCCGATGACCCCTCAAAGGAGCACTCACCAACACCTGCTGCCTTGTGTTGAGGCGAGTAGCCACTGCCACAAAATTTGCCTGAATACAGCGATGACCCATTGCCTTGCGGTAGGGGGCAAACACTTTGAGGCCGAACATTTTCGGCTGATGATCAATTGCGCCGAAATCTGTCAGACGTCGGCTGACTTCTTATTGAGTGGCTCCACCTTCCACCACCACGTTTGCGGGGTTTGCGCCGAGATCTGTGAGGCCTGTGCCAAGAGCTGCGAACAGGTCGGTGATACATGGTGCCAGTGTCGATCGTGAAGCCTCCCGTCACGCAGTCCAGCCCCATCGCGGTTTCCTTCTCCAGCGATTTCCTTCCCGTTCAAGCCCTTTCCGGGGTATGGCGACCGCCGCGCGTTTGATTCCTGTACCACACTGAGTTTCATCCCGCACCGCCTGGATGGCTTGCCTGCATGCGCTAGAGCGCTGCGCAGTGGATCATCGCAGCAATCGTGAACATACACCCCAAACGCTATTGCACAGGCTGGCCCGTCGTGGCTGCCCTGGCGGTAACCGTGCAGGCATTGCCCAACCACCGCCCCTGACACTCAATGAAGCCTTATGGTTGGCCGAAGATAATGCCCCTTCGCTGACCGTCCAGGCGGCCAAACTGGAGATCGGGATGCCGGCGGCGCTGATTGCCCAGGTGGAACGCAGCGGTAAGATTCAGCCGATCCTAACCCTCACCAGCCCCATACCTGAAGAGCGCCTGGTCCGAACATGAAGATGCTGGCGACTGTGCTGAGCGCGGCCTGGTCGCCGCGATTCGTGAAGGCGCCGTGCAGCGTGTTCGACCCAAGGCCATGACAGTGGTGATCATTGCCGGCCTGCAGCCGATTCTCTGGGGCAGCGGTGCGGGTTCCAAAGTGATGAAGCGGATCGCCGCACCGATGGTGGGAGGGATGATCACCGCTCCACTGTTGTCGATGCTGGTGTTGCCGGCGGCCTATTGGTTGCTGCGACGCAAAGGGAGGAAATCAGCGTCCGGCACAGAAAGGTAACTGGACTGCCAGGAACCCGGGTAACTTGGCGATGAGCACGGGTTGCCCAGTCATTTCGGCACTTAATTCTTATCTACAGCTATTAAGAAAAGCTTCTTACACCCTGCAATTACGAAAATGTAATTTTCGCTTCATTTTAATGACAGGTTCGCACGTTTATACTTTTATCAAGTGAGCGGAGGAATTGAACGTGAGTATCTTAAAAGCAGTACTGGCAGTTTCGGTTATTTCCGCCTCGTCCTTGGTAATGGCCGAAGGCGGCGGCGACCGTGTCTATGGTCGCATGATTCAGGACAACGAAAAGGCGATGCAGGAGTACGCTGTATCCCGCGACAAGAACCCGCCCGAGGTAACCCACTATCGGTACGGCATGAAGCTGGACATCGCCAAGCTCGTGCATATAACCTCTACCGGTTCCAGCTGCGAGGTTATGCCGGCCCAAATGACCTATGAGGACTCCAACGGCAATCTGCAGATTCTTGAGTATCGCGTAATGGGGACAGCTTGTCGGAATCAAAACTGAACTTCAGATTGAACTTACAGAACGCTGACTGAAAAGTAACTTAAAGTCACTCTGCCGTTATTTGGCGTGTGTGAATATGGTGTGAGCACACGGACGATGCCCTGCGCACTATGGCAATTACTACAAGAAACTTGACAGAGATCACACTGCCAGAAAACATAGGAGCGTTACATGAATAGTGAAGCCCTGTTGGGTCTATCACTGATTGCTCTCAGAGTCAGTGCCGGACAGGTCACAATGGCTACTGAAGAGAAACCAAAAGGTTTCGTCGAGGGCTGCGGCCTCACCATTTTGAACCGCAATCTCTACTTCAATCGCGATTTCCGCAAAGGGCAGGCGAGCCGCACAGGCAACGGCTACTCGGAAGAATGGCCTCATGGCCTCATGGGATCATAGGAGGATTTGTGTCTATCTTCACCGAGGGCGCTGTGGGCTTTGGGGGCGACGCCTTTGCGATGCTGGGCCCGAACTCGACTCTGGCGACGGGCAATCCGGTAGTGGCGGCTCCTGCCTGAAAGCTTTTGCGGTATCACTATGGCCAACACCAGTATCGATGGCTTGGCCCTTCAGGGTGGCCGCCTCCATTCAATGAGCGAGCCCAATTTCAGCAGCATGCGCGATGGCCTCACTACGTTCTACGCAGGCACCGTCGACTCCCCCTAGATCGCTTATTTTGGCAGCGATTATACGGTCAACGACAACGTCGGCATCAGTCTCTATACAAGCCGACTCAAGGATACCTGGAATCAGTACTACGCCGGCACCACGTTGAGCTATCTGCTCTCAGATGATGTCGCCCTGATCGGTGGACTCAACTACTACAACGCCGTCGATGAAGGGAAACAACAGTTGGGTAGCTTCGATAACAACATCTGGAGCGGTAAGGTCGGGGGTACAGTTCGGTGCTCATACCCGGGTTGGATTGCGCTTCCATCAGTTCTGATTGCAGCTGCTGCATCGAGCTGTGTATGCGGGCGGTTTCCTCGGCACGAATTCGATCGGCGTCTGGTTCGTACTCGAACTGGAGCAGGAAGTCTTTCAGCAAGAATTCATGGGTGCCATGGCTCACATAGGTTGACCGAGTTGAGCCATCGGGCTGCGGGATTTCAATTTCCTCGCGAGTACCAAATTTTGACGGGTGCGCTCGCATGACAATGGTGTGCGCGGTGTCATCGACCCACTTAATCGATTGCAGCAGCAGAACTGAATCGAGGGTGATGCCCTTTTGCGGGATCGCCGAAGTGGCTCGCCAGTATTGGCCGGCCTGAAGAGACTGGAATTTCTCCACACGCTCAAAGTCCTCGAGTGGGCGGCGGGTGGTTAGGGTGCCCCACGTGCTCTCAGGAGAGTACTCGCTGTACTAGAAAGCAGACTGGGGGTTCAGAAGATTCTTTATGCCATGGGCAGGCCAAGAGGGGAGGCTGAGCGGACATAAGCAGAATGCTCAGCGCGACAGGGGGCTGCCCGTCAGAGATGGCCGGATTTTGTCGGCGGGTTAAAGCAGTAACCGCCCGAGGTCCCATCTATCAGTAATGGCTCGGAGTGGAGCTGGGCTCGCGACAACTCCGCCCATTGCTCGGCTGCTTGACCAAGGTTAGTAAGACAACCTGGGCCACTACCGTTCTGCCCATAGAGTGCAGCCGGTATTGTCCCGGCCATCATTCCGGTGCTGATTGTCGCAGCAAACCCAAGCGCCAATAGCGCAGCAATGCCCAACCCGGTTGCGATAGTTTTTTTAGTAATCATGACGGCGGCCTCGTCGAATCTTCATCGTCGAGGCTACCCATTCGGCCTGGCGGTAGCAGCCCAATCTGAGCCATATCAGGGGCATCGGTCGTCAGTTATGAGGCGTGGTGTCGGCTTACGAAGTAAATGCAACTTTTTGCAGATAGCTTCGACCGTTTGTCATGGTGATTTTTTTGATCAGTAGGCCAGTTCGTTGCCGATAGCAGCAACGCGTCTGTGAAAGTCGTCCGTGGCTGAAAATCGCAAAGCAACGCGGTTCGCCAAAGCTGATAAACGTGCGTGCCTGGAACGGCTAACCCCTACAAAAGTATCCGCCAGTTCTGGAAGCTCGCGCATGTCGAAAGCGATTTTCTTGCCATCGGCCAAGACGGTGCTAACGATGTAAGCCATGTCAATTTCAGCTTTCAACACTGTCCCTACCGATACGGTTTCACCGCTTGTCAGCACAGCGGGGGCCTGAGGTCCTGCGCGATATTCGTTTGCCATCATCTGCATGTGCATTTCCGTTAATAGATGGTTTGCGACTCGTACTCGGGCAAACAACACATGCCGAGGATGCTAGGACGCGACCTCACTGGCTGGCCGGTCATCAGCCGCTTTTGGAGGTTTGGCTCGTCCGGCCAGCAACCATGAACCATGTTGAATATCCGCATCAGGTAATCGTCCTGAGCGGCCATGTGCGTGACATGCCAAGGTTTATCGTAGAAAAGCGACGTTGATCCTTCAATTGACTCGATCAGCTCACGGTGTTCATCGAGCCGTTTGTTCACCGAGTTTCCGAACTGAAGAAGTGTTATCGCTTCTTCGCTCAACTGTGTACGCATATGGTTCTTTCCCCTACGAACGCGCTTGTACTCGGGCTTTGATTACCCGTTGCTTCTGGCGCTCCTGAGTCATTCGCCAGAGACCTGCTACCCCCCAAGGCCAAGACCATCCTGCCAAACAAAACAACAGGAGGTTTACGCTTACCTCTGGCAGCAGCTCCAGCGGCTCGCCGTGACCGACCCCGTAGACCCAGCACCATAGTGCGGTCCAAAGAATAACGCCCCAAATTTTGAGTGCTTTAGCCTGTACTTTTGTCATGCTCGTTTCCGTTAATTCGCGGCGCATGCCATTGAGGTGGTTTCTTGGGCTTCATACGGTGGCCAAGTCAAATATGCCGTTGCCGCTCCAGACGCTATCAATCCAGCCAGCCAGATCCAAACCTTCACGGCTGCAAGATCAGTCGACGACTGAGTGACTATCTCAACCCACGGAGCCCAAAAAAGGCTAAAAAACACCATGGAGGCGAGCACCGCTAAACAAGTAATCCCTACGTTTTTCATAGCTTTTCCTCATCATGAAGGCCGTACCAAAGAACCGCTTGCGCGCCGAAACCAGCAACACCCACTACAGCGCCAAGAGTGATCAGCGTGCCTGAAGAATGCCAAAGGCCGAGCAAAGCTAACACCGCTCCGAAAGCACCAATCAACATCGGTACCCTGCGTGTCCAACGCGTCTGATGTTTGACCTGGGCGATCATTTGCCGCTTCAACTTCTTCAAATCCTCATCGCTCATCCCTGTTCGACTCCTGAGTCAGCGGACGCGAAAACCGCGCCCTGGTACTGCATTTATGCCGACCAAATTATGTAAACAAACCTTGTTAGACAGCGAAAATAAGGCCCTTGGAGAGTCAAGGTTTCTAAAAAGTGGAAATTAATACTCGAGATTCGGCGAGGTGTTTACAAAACTCAGAAATCGCCCCAGCCCCCTCATATGCCATCGGGTGAATCGTGGCGGGAATCCGGGGCGAATCAGTGAACAGCATTACAGCAAGAACGGGATTTTTATGAGGACCATCACGAATATCACGAATCGGCGACTAAAAATGTTTACTTATGATTGTGAATGATTATTATTAGCGCGCATCCACCCTGAAGGATATGCGTCAGTGATACGAACCTCTCCGGTGTTTTCCCGGTTACAAGCAGGGAACAACGTCTACGGCTTGCTCAATTCTCTACCTTCACCGATGCTCTGCGAAATGCTCGCGTTTGCGGGCTACGACTTCGTGATTCTCGATCTTGAGCACTTACTGCGCTCCGAAGAAGACATCATGCATTGTGTCCGCGCGTGTGAGGCCGCTGGCATTTCGCCTTGGCTGCGCATACCTCAAGTGGACGAAAAACTGATCGGTCGGGCACTGGATGCCGGCATCGAAGCCATTGTCCTTTCACGCGCCGAAAGTGCTGCGCAAGTTCAGCTCGCCATTGAAGCGGCGTTCTTTCCCCCCTTGGGGAAACGCGGAATAACCGGTGGCCGTATTACCGGATTCGGTCGCCTGCCCTTACCCGAATACATTGATCTGGCCAATCGTCAGACGCCGATTGTTCCCATGATCGAAAGCCGCGCCGGGGTCGACGCTCTCGGCGAAATCCTGCAACTGCCGGGCGTCGGCATGATCATGGAAGGCGCACTGGATCTGTCGCTCGATCTCGGTCTGGGACCCGACCCTCTCAATCCCCAAGTCTGGCAAACGCTGCAAAACATGGCCGATGCCTGCCTCAGCGCCGCAATACCATTCTGCGCAAACCCCCGCACTGCTGAACAGAACACGCTGTGGCGCGCTCGCGGGGTCCAAAGCTTTCTGGCCGGTGAAGACCGGGGCTTGCTGCATAACGCATTGAAAGCCCGCCTGCATTCTCTCCAACAGTAAAAATGAGCCAACGTAGTCCACATGAAAACAACAACAAAATCCCTACATTTTTCACTCAGTCTTATCACTTTGGGCATCTGTCACGGTGCCATGGCCGCCGATCAACCCGTCGATTTGTCCACCAGACCTGCCAGTGACATGGAACTGGCACCCATGATGATTCAGGGTGACGTTCTCGGGACGGCCAGCGATCAGGAGGTGCGTACCTATGCCGGCAGTCGCAGCGTTGTCGACTCCAGCGAACTGAAAAAAGCCAGCGTCCGCGGTGTGGACGACGCGCTGCAACGGGTACCGGGCATCAAGATCTTTGACGAAACCGGCACCGGCGCCTTGCCACAGATATCGGTACGCGGGCTGTACGAGAGTCGTAGCGGCCGGATTCAAGCGTTGTCGGATGGCATTCCACTAGCACTGGCGCCGTACGGCCAGACGGGTCTGTCGCTGTTTCCAGTGACCATGGCCACTGTAGACCGTATTGATGTCGTGCGTGGGGGCGCAGCGGTGCAATACGGTCCGAACAACGTTGGCGGGGTGATCAACTTCATCAGCAAGCCGATTCCGCGCGAGTGGGAAACCACTCTGCAGGAGAAGTTGACGTTCAATGCTGGCGGGCGCCAGTTGTGGGACAACTATGTGGGCACCGGCGGCTACCTGACCGACAACTTCGGCCTGCAACTGGACCTCAATACCCTGGGTGGCGAATACGGGCGCGAGCACTCCGAGACCGATGTGCAGAACTACCGTCTGCGCGGCCAGTGGAACATCGACGACGATCGCGATCTGAGCTTCGGTATCCAGCACTACAAGGCCGATATGGACCTGGCCGGAGCACTCAGCGTGCAGGATTACAAGGATGATCCACGGCAATCGACGCGTCCGCTGGACCGCTTCGAGGGCGACACCAATCGCGTGTGGGGCACCTACACCCAGCGCCTGGGCGCCATGGGGCCGTTCGACTCAGTAGAATACAGCTGGACCAACTTCGCCCACGACAGCTACCGCAACTTCGTAGTCGGCCTGCCGTTCACTCCGGACGGTACGGCGGTGACCAAACAGGACGGCCCACGCGACTTTAAAGTCTGGGGCACGGAGCCGCGCATCAGTGCCACCATCGATGGCGACACGGTTGGCCAGACCTGGTTGCTGGGCGCCCGTTATGTCAGCGAAGACATCGACTACAAGGTCAACCGCCAGCGCGTCGCTACCGGCGTGACGACGCCGTTCCGGGACTGGAAGTTCGATGACGACGCCCGCGCGTTCTACCTCAGCAACGCCATCAGTCTGCTCGATCATCGCCTGACCATCACCCCCGGCGTGCGCTACGAAAACGCCCGCATGGATTACGCAGACGGCATCACCGGGTTCTCGCGCGAGAACAAATCCGAAGAATGGCTGCCGGGCCTGACGGTGGGTTACCAGGCGACCGACGCCTGGTTTGTCTACGCCAACGCCCAGAAGTCCCTGCGTCCACCGCAAGTCACGCAGATCGTCAAGGAAGGCGATGTCGGCGCCGAACTGGCGTGGAACTACGAGACCGGCGTGCGCTATACGCCATGGGACGGCATGCGCGTCGACTTCAACTTGTACCGCATCGATTTCGACGACCAAATCAGCTACAACGCCACGACTGACCGCTTCAATAACCTTGGCAGCACACGTCACCAAGGTTTCGAGAGCGAGATTTTCTGGACGCCGCAAGCTCTACCTGATCTGGACCTGCACGCCAGCTATGCGTACCTCGATGCCAAGCAACGCAACGGCACATTCAAGGGCAACGAAGTGCCGTACTCCTCGCGCAATCAGTTCACGGTTGACGGTCGTTACCGTTTTGCCGAGCACTGGACCTACAACCTTGACGGCCTGTATGTCAGCAGCGCTTACACCGATGCCGCCAACTCCAGCGATGAAGATGCCACAGCCAGTGTGGGCAAACTGCCTGCTTACTGGGTCTGGAACACCGCCATTGAGCGTGAGTTCGAGCTGGCAGACAAAAGCGTCCTGACCGCGTCCGCGGGCATCAGCAACCTGTTCAACCGCGAATACTACTTCCGCGGTATCGACACCAGCCCGTGGGGTCGTCAACCCGCGCCAGAGCGCTCGCTCACCCTAGGCGTCAACTACCGCTTCTAAACCGCGCACTTGCGCACTTGTAAACCAGTGCCCGATCCTCCGGGACGGGCAACTGCTGCCCCCAGGAAACTGCCATGCAACGCCCATTCGTCATTCTTGCCCACGTCGCCCACCCTGCCATTCTTGAGGGTTTCCTGCCTGCCGCGCACAAACGCGGGTTGCCGATCGTGGTGATCACCGACCACGCTCAGGACCACCGGCGCCTGCTCGCCACCTCGCACATTTCGCCGGATGAGCTGCACGTTATCGAATGTGATGTGTTCAATCCGCTAGCCGTCGTCGAGACACTCAACAGCCAGGGTTTGCGCCCCGCCGCAGTGTTCTCCAACAGCGATCACCTGCAGACCGCGACAGCAATGGTGGCCGAGATATTCGAATGCCCCGGCAAGGACTGGCGACTGTGCTATGCGGCAAAGAACAAGGCGGCCATGCGCGAGCGCATGCAACGTCTCGGCTTGCCCGGCCCATGGTTCCAGGTGATTACATCGAATTCCAAACTGCCGACCGATGCGCCATGGCCGGTGGTCGCCAAGCCTCGTGAAGGCGTCGCCAGCCTGGACGTCAGACTGTGTCACAACGCCGCCGATCTGGCCGTTTACTGCAAACAGTTCTGGCAGCAGCAACCGGACCGGGCGTTGTTGCTGGAGGCGTACATGGAAGGTCCTTTATTCACCCTCGAGACACTGGGCGACGGGCGCAACCTGCAAGCCATCGGTGGCTTCGACGTCACCCTTTCAGCACCGCCGCATTTCGTAGAACTCGCCGCACGCTGGAATGGACAACTCAGCCGCGCGCAGCGCGCCGGCGCGCTGGCTCAAGTGGCCGCGTTCGGGGTCAATTTCGGGGTTTGCCACAGCGAGTTCATTCTGACCGCCCAAGGCCCGGTACTGGTTGAGATCAACTATCGCAGCATCGGCGATGGTCGCGAGTTCCTGCTTGATCGGCTGCTGCCACAGGGTTGGTTCGACCGCATCGTCGCTTTGTATTTGGGAGACAGCCTGATCGACGCGCAACCGGCGCAAGCCGAAGCAACCGTTCATTACCTTGTGGTCGACCGCTCGGGGCGTCTGGATCAGGCCAGCGCCAGCTTCAACGTCGAACGTGAGGGCCATTGGTGCGATTACCGCGCACTTCACAACACCGGCGACACCGTGACCATCAGCCATTCCAACAAGGACTACGTCGGCGTACTGAGACTGATCGCGCCGGATGAGGTGAGCCTCGAAGCGCAACTGAATTCGACTCTGAACGACCTGAAGTGGGTGATGGCATGAGCCTGTATCCGGACGCCGCGGATCAGGCGTTCATTACTCGACGCATCATCGATTGCTGCCTGCGCGAGGACATCCGAGGGATCGTCAGCACAGGACAGATTTGTCGGCTGCCAGAAGAACTGAGTCAACACTTGCAGCATCAGCCCGACGCAAGCTGGCTGCGAATCGCCCATCTGGGCGCCGACGAACTATGGCTGCCGGTGGTCAAGGCGTATCCGTTGCAGGACTGGATCGGTACAGGCGACGCCTGGATCAAAGTGTCGCCGCAAAGCCACGGCGAGGTTCAACGCGACTACGGGCTCTGGCTGGGCCACCTGAGCCACGGGCTGGACGAAGAAAGTCTGACGCTGTTCGCGGCGTACCTGAAAGAAGCGGATTGCGCGACCGAACACCGGACCCTGTGCAATCAGGCGTATCGCCAGCATGGCCCTTCGCTGAGCGACGTGACTGCCCTGAAAGACTGGTCGCAGAGGCTGCTGAAGATCGATCAACTGGCGAGCTACCTGGATCACCCGTTTTATCCAACAGCGCGGGCCAAAAGCGGCTTCGATGCCGCCGCGCTCAAAGGCTACGCGCCGGAGTTTGCGCCGCGCTTCGAACTCAACTGGCTGGCGATTCCCAACAACGCCCTGACCCTGACCAGCCCGCAGCCGCTGCACTGGCCGGACTTCGAGGACGTCGGCTTGTCACCGACCTTGCAAAACAGCCATTCATTACTGCCAGTACACCCGCTGACCTGGGACGAGCTGGATCAATACGGTCTGCCTGAAGGCACGTTCAAGGCTCCACGTTCGGCCATGCAGGTCGAACCTACGCTTTCCGTGCGCACGGTGGCCTGCATTGATCACCCTCAGTGGCACATCAAACTGCCGTTGTTGGTCAGCACGCTCGGGGCGCGCAACTTGCGCCTGATCAAACCCAGCACCCTCTACGACGGTCACTGGTTCCAGGCCACCCTGCTGGCCTTGTCCGAGCGCGATCCTGCACTGGCGTCACGTTATCTGCACGTCGACGAAAAACACGGTGGTCATGCCGCCGAAAGTCGTCACCTAGCCTATATCGTGCGCCGTTACCCGACGGGTCTTGAGAACACCACACTCGTACCTGTCGCCGCGTTGGCCAGCCCGCTTGCCGATGGACGCCTTTTCTTCGAACAGTTGGCCGAGCGCTTCTACGCAGGTTCGTTGCAACACTGGCTGGACGATTATCTCGATCTGCTGCTGCAGGTCCATCTGCGACTGTGGCTGCATTACGGCATCGCGCTGGAGGCCAACCAGCAGAACGCCGTCTTGATGTTCGAACAAGGTCAGCCATTGCGCCTGCTGATGAAGGACAACGACGCCGCTCGCCTGTGGCCTCAGCGCTTCACCCATGCCTGCCCGGATCTCACTGATCTGCCGACAGCCTTGCAGGACGAGCGCATTCGCGTCGACAGCAGCCAACCGTTGGCCGAGATGTTCTGCACCATCACCTTGCAGCTGAATATTGTTGCGATCCTGGAAGCGATAGCGACCGCAGGCCTGGCCTCTCGATCCGGTCTGTACGGCACGCTGCGTCAGCGTCTCATGACCTGTCTGCAACAACTCGAAGCAGAAGGCATCGACTGTGACGACGCGCGTCGATGGCTGCTCGACAGCCCGAAACTGCCGGTGAAATACCTGCTCAGCGCCGGCAGCCTGTTCAGCAAGGCGCATTCCGGTGCCAGTGACATCAACAAGTTCTATGGCTACAGCGCGGCGAACTTCCTGCTGGAGGATGCTCCATGCAACGGCGTCTGATCACCAGCGTTCTGCTGGGGCATTACCTGTCGGCCTTCACGGCACTGGGTATTCCGTTGTACTTGCCGCGCATCCTCACCGACCTCGCACCTGACACACCAGGCTGGGCCATCGGTGTGCTGTTCGTGTTGCCGACGCTTTGCACCGCACTGGCGGCGCCGATCTGGGGACGCTGGGCCGATCGCAACGGTTGTCGCTTGTCGTTACTGCGGGCGCATGCCGGACTGTTCGCGGGTTTTCTGCTGGCAGGCTTCAGCCCTAATCTGACGGTGTTCGTCCTGGCGTTGATCATCCAAGGCACCTTCGGCGGCGCAATGGCGGCGTCCAACGCCTACCTGTCGACCCAGTTCAAGGGCGGCGATTTGTCCCGCGCCCTGAACTGGACACAGTATTCGGCGCGCCTGGCGATGATCAGCGGCCCGATCCTGTTGGGGCTGCTGACCGCGCAAGGCATGGGATTGAGCCTGTATCGCTATCTGGCCTGGTTACCGCTGCTGGCCTTCGTACTCATCCTGCCGCTGCCCAAGGACGCCCCCAAGCATGTCTTGGACAGCAAAAAAGCAGAGGCATTGGGCGACCTGCCGGAAGACATGCCGCGGCTAATGGCGGTGCAGTTTCTGTTCAGCTTCGCGATGGTCGTCACCTTTCCTTACTTCATGCCCTTCGGCGAGCAACTGGGAATTGGCAGCGATGCCATGATCGGCGTGCTCTACAGCCTGCCGCATCTGGTTTACCTGCTGGCCCTGCCCTGGGTTCAGAAGCATCAGGGCAACCTGCTATTGCCGGGGCTGGCACTGCTGGCAATCAGTAACGCGTTGCAATTCTGGAGCGTGCAGGCCGAACCCCTGTTCATTCTGCGTCTGCTCAGCGGAGCCGGCATGCTGCTCAGTTTTGTCGGGCTGCACCGCTGCCTGAGCCAGCGCAGCCGAAAAGGCAGCGCCGGTCGCCTGTTCGGCTGGTTCGACTCCAGTGGCAAATGGGCCGGTACCGCCGCTGGTGTCGCAGCCGCTATGGTCAGTCAGACCTTCGGCATTGCGTCCCCCTTTCTCGTTGCGTGCCTGGCGGCCATGGCGGCCATGGTACTCGCGCGCCCTCTATTGATGACCTCCCGGGAGATTCCGGCATGACGCTCGCTATCAATACCGTATCGTTGAACACCGTATCCCAGCATGACCATGCCCTTGATGGCGAAGCCCAGCGACATGCCATCGAGTGCCTGCTCAATTGCTATCTGCGCGAATACGCATTGCCACGCAACGAAGCGAACCTGAACTATCAAGCCCAGGATCTGCCGATGAGCCTGCGCCAGGCCAATGGCCGTTGCATCAGCATTCGCCTGCCCAGTGGCCGCGTGGTCGTACGCATCGACCGCGCCAGTCTTCTGGGCCGCTGCCACTACATCAGCGCCCCCTACTTCAAAGGCAATAACCAGAGCTGGCGACCGTTGAACGCCCACGAACTGGCGCGCCTGCTCTGTACCCCGCTGAGTGGAGCCGACCGCGTCGGCGAGATGCTGCAACAGATCGGCAACAGCCTGCAGATCACCCGCACCTTTCTGCGGCATTCATTCCCGGCCAACGAAACAGCCGACAGCCTGCTGGCGTCCGAGCAGCATCAGCTGTGGGGCCACGCCCTGCATCCGACGCCGAAAAGCCGCGAGGGTATCTCCCATGACGATTTGCTGGCTTGCTCGCCGGAAGTTGGGGCGCGCTTTCAGTTGCACTGGTTCAAGGTCGATCCGACGCTGATTCGTCATCAGGGCGAAGATCCGCGCAGCACGCTGAGCCAACTGTCGGGGCGCGAGGACGCCTATCCGTGCCACCCCTGGGAAGTCGCCCGCGTGCTTGCCGACCCGCTGGTGCAACGGGCGCAGCAACAGGGTTTGATCACCTACCTCGGCCCCCTGGGTCAGGCCATGTACCCGACGTCGTCGGTGCGCACGCTCTACCATCCGCAGATGGCCTACTTCATGAAGTTCTCGATGCACGTGCGCCTGACCAACTGCGTGCGCAAGAACGCTTGGTATGAACTCGACAGCGCCGTCGCCCTCACTCGCCTGCTCGGCCCGAACATCAGCGAGTTGGCGACGCAACAACCGGGCTTCATGTTGATGCCCGAACCCTGCGCCACCAGCCTGGACCTCAGCGCCCTGGGTACGCTGGAGGAGGCCCGCGAAGTCACCGAATGTTTCGGTATCGTTTACCGGGAAAACCTTCCCGTCGTCGACCGCGAGCGGTACCAGCCACAAGTGGCAATGGCACTGTTCACCTGGGATCAACAGGGTCGCAGTGTCTGCCGCCAACAGGTACAGCGCTACGCCGACAACACGGGCCTGACCATTGAGCAAGCCACGCTGAACTGGCTGGACTCCTACGCCGGTCAGATGCTCGGCGGCGTGCTGTATTGCCTGTTCCGTCAGGGCGTGGCGCTGGAGCCGCATTTGCAGAACACGGTCATCGGCTTCGCTGAAAACGGCCTGCCCAGTCAGGTCTGGATTCGCGATCTGGAAGGTACCAAGCTGGTCCCTGAAATCTGGCCCGCTGAACGCCTGAGTGCGCTGGATGAACGTACCCGCAGCTCGGTGTACTACAGCGCGCAAAAGGCCTGGCAACGAGTGGGCTACTGCGCACTGGTGAACAATCTCGGCGAAGCGATCTTCCATCTGGCCAACGGCAGCGGCGCGCTGGAACAACAATTGTGGGACCGAATCGGCGCCCTGCTGCACGCGCAATCCACGCGTCTGGGCCATCCGACAGAACTGCGTGAGTTGTGCGCCGGCGCGCCCTTCCCGAGCAAGGAAAACTTCATGACGCGCCTGATGATGCGCGCTGACCGCGAGGCCGGTTACACCTTACTGCCCAGCCCGCTGGCGATGATTGAAAAGAGGAAACACGCATGAGCCTTCCTGCCTCCGTCACCCGACGCATCGAGCAGCTCAAGACTGAACACGACGCGCCATTGTGCGCCTACGTCTACGACCTGCCTGCCCTTGAACGGCACGTAAAGGCAATGCGTCAGGTACTGCCCGAAAACTGCGAATTGTTCTACGCCGCCAAGGCCAACCCGGAAGCTCTGGTGCTGAAAACCCTGGCGCCGTGGGTGGACGGTTTCGAGGCTGCCTCCGGCGGCGAGCTGACGTGGCTGCATGAACAGTGCCCCGACCAGCCGCTGATCTTTGGTGGCCCCGGCAAACTCGATCGCGAACTGGATATCGCCCTGCAGTACCGGATTTCGGCGTTTCACGTGGAGAGCGTGACCGAACTGCGAAGTCTGGCGCGCATCGCCCGCGAACGCGGTGTGCGGGCTCCGGTGATGCTGCGGCTGAATCTGAAGCTGGCCCAGACACCGCAGAGCCGATTGGTCATGGGTGGCAAACCCACGCCGTTCGGTCTGGATGAAGAAGGTCTGGCAAGCGCCCTGCAATTGCTGCGCGAAGAACCGTCCCTAGAGCTCAAGGGACTGCATTTTCATCTGTTGTCGCACCAGTTGGATGTCGACGCGCACCTTGAGTTGATTCGCAGCTACTTCCTGACCTTCCGCCAGCTGTGCGCCGACCACGACCTGCAACTGCCGCTACTGAATGTCGGCGGAGGGATGGGCATCAACTATCAGGACGCGGCCAAGTCATTCGACTGGCCACGGTTTTGTCAGGGCCTGCAGGGGTTGATCAATGAGTACGACATGGGCGCGACGCGCATGCGTTTCGAGATCGGCCGCTTCATCAGCGCTGCCTGTGGTTACTACGTCATGCAGGTGCTGGACATCAAAAGCAGTCACGGCGAGTTTTTTGCCATCGGACGTGGCGGTACCCATCACTTTCGCACGCCTGCGGCTCAAGGCCACGACCATCCGTTCACCGTACTGCGAGGCACTCAGCCGGCACAAATCAGCGATCAGTCCGTGACACTGGTGGGTCAGTTATGTACGCCAAAGGACGTCCTTGCCAGACAACAACCGGTGGCGCAGCTAGCGATTGGTGACCTGCTAGTATTCACTCTCGCGGGCGCCTATGCCTGGAACATCTCGCACCAGAACTTCCTGATGCACGAACCACCATTGAAGGTTTTTATCGAGGGCTGATTCCACGCATATCTGTGGTTGCTTGTCCGATGTGTCCTTCAAACTCTTCGGACAGCTTTCATCCTGCTTAACCGAATTTTCAACGGATGGGAAGTGGGTGGTGATAACTCCTTTCGAAGTCCCATAATGAGGCTTCGGCACTTGCCGATGGGGTTGCCGTCTGCCAGCGGACAACATGCCGAGATGACAATCCGGGTCATATGATGAGTGGGGCAGAGCAGTTTTGACACTCCCTGTGAACAATAGGGATAAACTCGCGATCTTGCAGTTTGCGTAATTGCACGTAGTTGACCACCCATTTGCATTGCATCTGACCATCTATTTGCATTCAACTTGACCGGCGTGCTCCGTTACATCGGCAGATAAACGAGAAACTGGCCTACGAGATCGCGCTGCTCAAGCGCATCAAAGTTGTCAAGCGCAGCGAGCAATTAAGCCCGGATCAAGCCAGCTTGCTCGACGATTTGATCGATACCGACATCGCTGCTATCGAGGCTGAACTTGAAGCGCTGCAACCGACGTCAACAGAAGTCAAAGTACTCCAGCAACCCAAGCGCGCACCGCTACCGCCGCAGTTTCCTCGCACCCTGATCCATCACGAACCGGACAACAGTTATTGCGAGTGCGGATGCGCCCTCAAACGCATCGGCGAAGGTGCCAGCGAAAAGCTCGACTACACGCCCGCCGTGTACACCGTCGACCGCCATAGTCGTGGGAATTGGGCCTCTGAGCATTGCGAAACGCTGATCCAGGCGCCGGTACCGGCGCACGTCATCGACAAGGGCATACCGACGCGGCCTGCTGGCCCACGTCATTGTGGCCAAGTTCGCCGACCATCTGCCGCTCTATCGGCAAGAGAAAATCTTAGGCCGTGCCGGGCTGCCCATTGCTCGCTCAACGCTGACGTAATGGGTCGGCTCGTGTGGCGTGCAGCTACAGCCGCTGGTGGATGCGTTGCGCGAATCCCCTCAAACAAACGCCCGGCAATGCCGGGCGTTTGTTCTTCAGGTCCGTACTCAGAAGCGGTAGTTGGTGCTCAGCTCCAGCGTCCGTGGCGCACCAGGCGTGATCAGATCCACCGAGCCATGCGCCGAAGCGTAATAGTCCTTGTCGAAAACGTTGCGCAGACGCAGGGCCATGTCCCATTTCGGCTGGTTGTACAGCAGCGCGGCGTCCACTGTTGTGTAAGCCGGCATGACCACCGTGTTATCCAATGCGGTGTAGCGATCATCGACATAGTTGGCCCCCATGCCCACACGCCAGGTTTGTGTCAGCGAACGCACCAACCACAGGTTGGCGCTGTGTCGTGGAGTCAAGGTGGGTACCTGGCCTTCGTTGGCGACACCGTTGGTGCGGCTGTTGGACTTGGTGATCTCGGCATCCAGATAGGCGTAACCGGCATAGACCTGCCATTTGTCACTCAACTGCCCGCTGGCTGTCAGCTCAAGGCCATCGGTGCGCTGCTCACCCGCAAGCACCAGTTTGGTCGGGTTCGCCGGATCGCTGGTTTTCATATTAGTGCGTTCCAGACGGAACAGCGCCGCCGTCAACGCC
Organism: Pseudomonas sp. GW823-FHT02C02; assembly: GCF_058797635.1. NCBI lineage: Bacteria > Pseudomonadati > Pseudomonadota > Gammaproteobacteria > Pseudomonadales > Pseudomonadaceae > Pseudomonas > Pseudomonas sp. GW823-FHT02C02. Next base: position 28,286 of record NZ_JBXAJV010000014.1, read on the forward strand.
AGGCGATTGTCGAGCAGATCCCACTTGCCGCCGATCTCGAAGTTGGTGGTCTCCTCGGGTTCGAGATCCTGGTTCGTCGTACTCAGGGCGAACATCTCGGCGGAGGGTTGGTAGGAGCGGCTCACCGAGACGTAATAGGACTGCACTTGATCAGGCTGATAGACCAGACCGACTCGCGGGCTCCAGGTAGTATCGGTGCGCGACAGCTTGCTGTGCGTCAGGTCATCGGCGTATTCCTGGTCGAACACGTCATAACGCACACCCAGCAGAGCCTTCCATTGCGGGGCCAGTTCGATCAGATCCTGCACGTAGAACCCGGCAGTGTCCTGGGTATTGGTGCCCTTGGCGGTTTGTCGGTTGGCCTGGAACGGCACGTCGACCAAGGCATCGCGGTACACCGGCACCCTGGCCACATTGGATTGGCTGAATACGGACTGGTCCTTCACCTGCCGCCCCAGCTCCACACCATAGAGCAGGTTATGGTTCATCCCGGCGAGCACGGCGCGCTGCTTGAGTTCGGTCTGGTTGAACCACCCGTCTTCCTTGCGCTGCACATTGCCGCGGTTCAGTTTTACCAGCAGTTCACCATTGGGAGCAGTGACGAAACGTGTCGGGCTGGAGTCAGCGAGTGTGTTGTTACGATCCAGGTCGTAGTGGTAGTAGCGACTGGTATTGCTCAGGCTGAAATCGTCATTGATCCGGTAATCGACGCCGGCCGTGAACGAGAACACCTCGCTGCGGGTGTAGTCATCATCTGGATCAGCGGCACCGAAGCGCTTGTCGCGATCCACGTCGACCGGACGGTCGCCTCGTGCCGGGATGCCGAAGTCGATCAGGCGCTTGTCATACAGATAGGTAGCGCCCAGGTTCAGCTCCAGATCATCCGAGAGCTTGAAGTAGGCCGACGGTGCGATAGCCTTGCGGTCGATGTAGCCGTCATCCCGGAAGGTGTCACTGTTCTCCAACGCGCCTGTCACACGAAAGGCTTTATCGCCTTGCTGCTGATCGGCCCAACCGGCATCGAACTGAGTGCGTTTTTTACCCTCGCTGTCGACACTGACGCCGACCTCCTGCTTGGGGGCGAAGTTAGGTGTCTTGCTGATGCTGTTGATCAGCCCCCCCGAAGAGCCTCGGCCGTAGAGCACCGCGGCCGGCCCCTTGATCACTTCCACCCGCTCGACGTTGGACAGATCCCGGAAGTACAGCGCATCGTCACGAATGCCGTCGATGTACATGTCGCCAATGGCACTGAAACCACGGATGGTGACCTGGTCGCGCTGGCCGTCACCATTGGACAGGCCGATACCGGGGACATTCTTCAGCACGTCTTCCATCGACTGAGCCCCCTGATCCTTGATGACGCTCTGGGGGATCACGTTGACGGTTTGCGGGATATCCCGCAGCGGGGCATCGATCTTCAGCGCGCTCCTGCTCTCGGTCGCCATATAGCTCTGCTCGCTGTACTCACTGTTCACAGCGGTTGCCGGTAGGGTTAGAGCAGACTCCGTTTCTGCCTGTAAATCAGGTACAACCAGAACGCCCAGCAACGACAGAGAGACTGGGTAAATGCGCGATCGAGCCACCATGGACACCTTTTGGATGAATTATCGCACAGATGATAACGATTATCTTTTGTAAGTAAATACATATCATTCCGATACAAATAATTGACGCTAATCAGAACGATCGTCTCAATTTAATCGATGGCCTCTGCGTCACGCGCTTGCCAATCTTCTGCTCTGGATCAAAGTCCATCGGGATATGCAACAGCTCTTCATGACTGCTCAACGGGGCCGGAAATTATCCGATTCAGCGGCGTCGCTGAAGGCAAGTGAGAGGATGCGGAACTCATAGGCTAGAGGGCGGTTTGGGTTCGCCTTGAACGCATTTTCAACATGCTCGAACAGATCGAGCTGGGGTTTTGCTGGGGGAACTGACATGGTTTGCCTCGGGTTACTAGGCTGATGGTGCAGATTCGAAACGCCCGAAGCGTTGTTGGCTGCGGGCGATTTTATAGTCGAGGGAGCAGGGCTTTCGTTAGGGGAGGGCACTCCATCCGCCGTCTGAAACGCCACAAAGAAATTGGGAGAGCTGCAGGCTCAGTCGATCATACGGAGAATGGCGGATCGCTCAGGGTGAGGTTTTGCTTCGGCCTGGACCTTGGCAAGGTCATCATCGTTCCCTTGTGGACCAAGTTGGTGGTCGCGGCCGTGATGCCCTTCGTGGTTGGGGTTGAAAACGCCGGCGCTGAGCTTCCGAGCTCTGGAGAAGCTGTTGTGGCCTTGGCCAACACCACAGGGGCACCCCAGGAGGCGATCCATGGATTCATCTCTTGGCTATCCGACTCGGATCAGCCTGGCGAACAAATTTCACTTGAGCGGCTCGTTGAGCTCGCTGGGGAATGGGAAGAAACACATGCTTGAACAACACACCACCACACCTGTGGCCTGGCCTGACTACACTGATTCCGCGCCGGAGCTGTTGACCCTGGTAAAGGGGTTTCTTGAGGAGGCCCACGCTAAGCATAAGCTCCATCGTGGGGAGCCCGTGAAGACGACCAACAAAGGTTCTCATCGCCTAATCTCGTGCGATGCCGTCCTCTCGCAAGTTCAGTACAGGCCGGACCGCTATAACGCTTTGCGATTTGATTTCAGCCTCTACTTGGGCCATGGACTGTATGGAACGATCAGCACAATCAGCGTGATATCCGCGCTGCGTCAGGAGCTATTGTCCAGGGTGGGAGCGGTCGTTGACCAATCTAAATTCGCCATCATGGACACAGGTTTTGAGGCGGTCCTGAGCAATGGTTCACTTTCGGTGTTAAGCGAAATGAAGGCAGCGGGGGCAGTGCTCAAGGCGCATCTGTGGGTTCGTGCCAGCGCTCTGGACCCGACCTTGCGCCCAGAGTATTCTTTCGTCTCCTAAAGCATGACAGCAGACTGATCTGCCGGCATGAGGCCACCTGGCCATGCGTCGCGACGAGGACGGCAATCCGCTGACCAATCAAACGCGTTGGGAGAGCGACATCGAAGCCAATTAGGTTGTTCAAGCAGGAACACTGAAGGACGTGTCCTTCCGCATGCGCCAAGCGACTACCTGCGCAACCGATTTCGAGTCGGATCTGGATGAGGTTCGCCTCATCGTCGAATACCCGCTCGCAGTGCTTTAAGCTACGTCGGCGAGCGGCCTCCACCGGCGCTCGCCTTTTTTTCGTACCAAGGAAGACGATGAGCCATCCGGCTCTACAACAGCCTATTTCTAACCATCCAGGGCCTGAAGAGGAACGAGGATGCTTAGGTTTATAGACAATTATGCTTGGCAGCATAAATTATAAACGCGAGCATAATTGTCCATAAAGCGGCCATCAGCCTCGGCAGGCGGCTGGCTTCTTTTGGAGAAAATGGGTGTTTACGGAGCGCGTTGCCAGGATTCCGAGCGCCCGACCTTGAGAGGGAAAGTCGAGCGCTCGGCATCTAGCAGAGATGCTACTTGGTGGGGTAGTCGGCGATGACTTGGTCGGTACCGGCCTTGGTCAATCCGGTCACTTGATAGGCGTGCTGGGTGCCACCTGCCTCCATTCCAGGCGAGCCCGCCGGCATTCCAGGAACGGCTATGCCGACCAGATCATTTCGCTTGGAAAGCTCGATGACCTGGGCCGCAGGCACGTGGCCCTCTACGAACTTACCATCGATCACTGCGGTATGGCATGAAGCCAGCCGCGGAGCAACGCCCAGTCGCTGCTTAACCGAGGTCATGTCGTGCTCAACATGATCGATAACCTGGAAGCCGTTCGCTTCGAGGTGCGAGATCCATTTTTTGCAGCATCCGCAGTTGGCATCACGGTGCACATCGATTGTCAGGGCATCCGCTGCTTGAGCGGTCGACGCTATGAACAAGGCGGCCAGCACCGCCAGGCGCGCCCCTTTGCTTTTAACTTTCATGTACGTGCTCTTTGCCATCGGCATGGGTGTGAGTTTTGGGGGCAGCTACCGGGGCCTTTTCCTCATGGGCATGCCCGGTGTCATGATGACCGGCACCGCTTTTCGCCTTTGAGCTATCTGCAGCATGGTGATCGGCACCGTTTGCAGGCTCAGCGGTATTCGAGGAGTGATGATCCGCACCGCCTGCAGCATCGCCGTGATGGTCGCCATTGGCATTTACTGCTGAACTGTCCGATGCATGGTGATCGGCGCTGGCGCTTTTATGCTGCCCCTCATGGTTGTGCATCTGGGTTTCGCCGCCCCCATGCTCGTGACCGCCGCTTGATGCAACCAGGGCTCGATACTGTTCAGCATTAAGTTTTGGCAGTTCGTTTAAGAATGCCACCATGCCCCAGATGTACTGATCGCCCATGCTCTTGCCCCAAGCAGGCATGCCCGTGGCTTTGATGCCATGCTTGATCACCCAGAAGGTTGCAGCCGGATTAGCATCGACACCGACCTTGGCCAGGTTCGGCGGAGCTGGATAGAGAGCTTGGCTTAGTTCGGTCTGGGCGACACCTGGGGCCAAGTGGCAGCCAATACACATGGAATTGTAGTTGCCTGCCCCGGCACGGATCATGGCCTCGCCATTGAGGTTGGGAACCTGAATGTCCTGGGAGCGCACCTCAATAGAACGATCACGGGCCATCGACAGGAATGCATACACGGCTGGGAAGTGGGGATCATCGGCACCAACATTGACCAGGCCAAAATAGGCACCGGCAACTACCGCAGTGCTTCCGACGACGCCCGCCGCCACTAAGGTCTTAATTGTTCTTTTCATGTCCGCCCCTTAGAACCACATGCGAATACCGGCTACAAATCGAGCCTCGTTGGTATCTTCCCCTTCGTCGCCGGCAAAATCGGCGGTGTTGCCATAGGTGCGACTCCAGGTGACTCCGATATAGGGAGCAAATTCACGAACAATCTCGTAGCGCAGTCGCAAGCCCACTTCGGTATTGGCCAAACCAGAACCAATCCCACGCTGAGGATCGTTTTTGCCGTAGAAATTCACTTCGGCTGTCGGCTGCAAGATCAGGCGATTGGTGAGCAGAATGTCGTATTCGCCTTCTAATCGAGCGGCGGTCTGGCCGTTCTCGCCGATGAAAGCGGTTGCTTCAGCTTCGAAGTTGTAGAGGGCCAAGCCCTGAATGCCGAAGGCGGCCCAAGTCTGCGGCGACTCCGGTTTGAAGTCCTGGCGGACACCCGCGACGACATCCCACCAAGGACCGATCGAGTGCCCGTACAAGGCCTGCAGCTCAGCATCTTCGGTGACGCCATTGGTGCGTTCGCCCTCGGAGCGGAGCCAGAGACGATTGACGTCTCCGCCGATCCAACCGATCGCATCCCAGGCTAGTGTGCTGCCTTCATCGGCATCCTGGTATTCGAGCTGGTCGAGCAGGAAAAAGTTGTTGATGGCACTGTCGTGCACCTTGTGGCCCGGCAAGGGCGGAAACGCGGCTTCACGATCTGCGCCCGTTAGAACCGGGATTGGGCTGCGGCTGGTGGTCCTTGGGGTCTCTGCGTCATCATGATTCATCTGACTGTGATCCATGGTGCTGTGATCCATGGAATCCATTTGACCTTGCATAGCGCCGTGATTCATCTTGCTATGGTCCATAGCGGCCGGCTTGTTCTGGGCCTTTTGGCCCTGCTTCATCTGGCTGTGACCCATAGAACCGTGGTCCATTTTGCCGTCATCCTGCGGCGGCATCGTGCCATGTCCCATCGCGGAATGATCTATTTGCCCGGTACTGGACGCACTTTGCTTAGCCGCTGGGGGCTGAGGCATCGAATGATCCATCGTTTCGGCTGCATTGGCCAAGCCGCCAGTCATCGCGCACAACGACGCTGTCAGCGCGATGAAAGTGGGGCGTGAAAACCTAGTGGTCATGGTTCGAACCCGCTTCAGCTTTGTTGGCGTCGTGCTCAGGCTTCTTCTTGTCGTGATCCTTGTCGTCATGGTCCATCGAGCCGTGATCCATTTTGCCATCGTTCATCTGTGGGCTATCTGAGGATTGCCCAGGCGGCTGAACTGCCCCCCTGTTTCCAGAGTCGTGGGATGCGGCTGTGGAGTGCTCGCCTTCACCGGCGAACGCAGCAGGCAGTTGCATCGCGCCCAGCAAACCAAGTGCGATGGCACTGCTAATCAAGGTTTTGCGCTTCAGAAATGTACTCATCAGAAATCTCCTTTACTCGTCCACACGAACTTCACGAAACATACCCATTTCCATGTGGAGCAGCAGGTGGCAGTGGTAGGCCCAGCGGCCGAGGGCATCGGCAGTAACTCGATAGCTGCGCTTCGTACCTGGCGGCATATCGATCGTGTGCTTGCGAACCATGAACTTGCCGTTCTCATCCTCAAGGTCACTCCACATACCGTGGAGATGGATGGGGTGGGTCATCATGGTGTCGTTGACTAAGGTGATTCGAACCCGCTCGCCGTACTTCAGGCGCAGCGGTTCCGCATCCGAGAACTTGATGCCGTCGAACGACCAGGAAAACTTTTCCATGTGCCCAGTGAGGTGCAACTCGATAGTCCGGCTGGGCTCACGGCCATCCGGGTCGGGAAAGGTGCTTCTCAGATCGGAATAGGTCAGGACGCGGCGACCGTTGTTACGCAGGCCAATACCCGGATCGTTCAGCTTGTGAGTCGGGGTCATGGTCTGCATATCGACCAGTGGGTTATTGGTTTCAGACGCCGGATGCGACTGCATGCCCCCGCCCATTCCAGCCATTCCTGAGTGGTCCATACCGGCCATGTCGCCCTGGTCCATGCCGGACATCTTGCTATGGT
>NZ_JBXAJV010000014.1:35160-213918 GCF_058797635.1 Pseudomonas sp. GW823-FHT02C02
GTCCATGCCCGCCATGTCACCTTGCATACCACCAGAGCCCATACCGGCCATCTTGCTGTGATCCATGCCGGCCATGTCGCCCTGGTCCATGCCGGACATCTTGCTATGGTCCATGCCCGCCATGTCACCTTGCATACCACCAGAGCCCATACCGGCCATCTTGCTGTGATCCATGCCGGCCATGTCACCCTGGTCCATGCCGGACATCTTGCTATGGTCCATGCCCTTGCCGCCCTGCATGCTGCCGTGGTCCATGCCGTCCATGCCGCCCATGCTTCCGTGATCCATACCCATGTCGCCCATGGCGATCAGGGGACGAGGATCGATTTCAGGGACCGGAGCACTCATACCTTCACGGATGGCCAAGGTACCGCGGGCATAGCCGGTGCGGTCCATGGATTGGGCAAAAATCGTGTAGGCCTCCTGGTTAGCGAGCTCGACAATCACGTCGTAGGTCTCGGCCACGGCGATACGGAATTCGTCGACGCTGACCGGCTTGACGTACTGACCGTCGGCGGCCACCACTGTCATTTTCAGACCCGGAATCCGGACGTCGAAATAGCTCATGGCCGAGCCGTTAATGAAGCGCAAACGAAGTTTTTCGCCCGGCTTGAAGATGCCGGTCCAGTTCCCGTCAGGTGCCTGGCCGTTCATGAGGTAGGTGTAGGTGTAGCCGCTGACGTCGGCGAGGTCGGTGGGGCTCATCTTCATTTCGGCCCACATCTTCCGATCCGAAACTGTCGCAGCCCAGCCATTCTCGCTCACGTCGTTGATGAAGTCGCCCACGGTGCGCTTGTGGAAGTTGTAGTAGTCCGACTGCTTCTTGAGCTTGGCCAGGACCCGAGCGGGATCTTCATCAGTCCAATCAGACAACATCACCACGTAATCGCGATCATAACTGAACGGCTCAGGCTTCTTGGCATCGATGACCAGAGCACCGTAAACGCCGATCTGCTCCTGCAATCCAGAGTGGCTGTGATACCAATAGGTACCGTTTTGTTTGACCGTGAATTTGTACTCGTACATGCCATCGGGCGCGATGCCGTGGAAGCTCAGGCCGGGCACGCCATCCATGTTGGCCGGCAAAAGGATACCGTGCCAGTGAATTGAGGTGTCTTCGTTCAGACGGTTCTTCACGCGCAGCGTGACGGTGTCGCCTTCCCGCCAGCGCAGAGTTGGTCCAGGAATAGAACCGTTGATGGTCATCGCGGTTCGGGCCGCACCTGTGATATTCACCGGTGTCTCACCAATAAATAGATCGAACTCGGAGCCGGTCAGCACGTTGGGCTGACCAGGGCTGGTCACTGCCCAAACGGGTGTACGCCACAAGCCTAGGCCTCCGAGGATGCCGGTGGCGGCCAGGCCTTTAACGAAGGTTCGCCTTGAGGTTTTACATTGCATGCGGTTATGTCCAATCAGTCAGAGGAACCAGGGATGTACAACCATGACAACAGGTGATGAGCAGCTTCATCTTGGGAGGTTTTCCCTATCAGTCTTACCTGCTGCCGCTATTTTCAAATAGATTCGACAGCGAACTGAAGAGGCTGCCATATTCCAACCGCCTGGGTGATTACATTTCTGTAAGGTTGGCCACTTGTTAGCAGTTAGCGTGATCGGTCGACTTGACCTTGCTATCCGCAACCGGCGACTCTGCTTTCTGCTGCTGAGCCACTTGATAAGCTTCCATCGATGCTTTGCGGACCTGCTCCATACGGTCACCGCCACCTTCGGCCATTGCCAAAGAAGAAGCGGTAAGAGCGGCGACTACGAACAGGGCTTTGATTGGTTTCATTTGAATATTCCTCGATTCAGTTCAATAATCCCGGCAACCAGATTGGGTCGCTATCAGGAGTAGAGCTTTAGGCTCGAAGTAAGATTAACCAGAGTGACCTGTCATAAACCTGAGTTGAACATTACAGTTCTGTCAGGTTGACATTTCTTTCTTGTCGAGCCTCCGGCGTTTGTCGGGTAGCCGGACGCGGTTGCCCGACAAACGCCGAGAGTGCCCACCATGGTTATGGCCGAACATATGCATTAGCGGGCACAGCAACAGAATCAAATAAGGCAATCCCTGGGAGAGGTGGCCGTAATGTTCGCGGGCCACATAAAACACCCCGATTACGGCCAGCATGATCAACGCGATGCCAATCTTACTTTTCCAGAATGGCAGCTCAGCGCTGGAATGGTGATGGGAGTGGTCCATGATTCAAATCTTCGGGTGGTTAGAGGCGATATCGTTTGGCACAGTGAGATAGATAGGCTCTGCTGATAGCCAGTTGCCGAAGTCGATCAATCCGAACTCAACGAATGTTCACTTTGCCGACCATCCCCGATTGGTAATGACCGGGGAGGTTGCAAGCGAACTCAAGACCGGTTGTCTTGGTGAAGGTCCACACCAATTCTTCGGTGGCTCCCGGCTCGATCAAGACGCTGTTCGGCTCGTCGTGTTCCTTGCGGACCATCTTTTTTCCACCCATGGCAGGCCCCATGTTGCTCATGTCGTGGGTGCCAGTCGGAGAAAGCGTTCCCTTCTGAAGCATGATCGCCATTACCTTCTGGTGGGCGGCATGGGCGGCTGCCATGCCTAAGTTGAATTCGTGTAGCAGCGTGCCCTCGTTTTTGAGCACGAAGCGGATTGTTTCGCCCGGTTTGACATCAATGCTCTTTGGCTCGAAGAAGCTATCGCCCATCTTCAATTCGATGCTGCGATCAACCTTTTGGGCATTGCCTGGCTGACCGATGTCTACATTAACGTAGTTCGGGCTGGCGATGGCTGCAGACGCGGAAAACATAAGGCTGGAAACGAGAAACAGGAAAGTGGGCTTAGCTTTCATGGTGAACCTCGCAGGACGGAGTGGTTTAAACGCCTTTGATGCTAGCCAGGCTTAGCTGCCAGCTTACTTACGCAAAAATTACATAGGCAGAGTTAGCTGAGATCAGGTGCAGCCGGCACACAACGCCGGGGCACCTGGTCGTCGATTCAACGCCTTACAAACTCACCCACCATCCCAGCCTGGTAATGTCCCGGAAGGGTGCAGGCAAAGTTCAGGTTGGACGCATCGGCGAATGTCCAGACGAATTCCTTCGTCGTCCCAGGCTCAACGAGGATGGCGTTAGGATCGTCATGTTTTGCCTCAATGACCTCCGGATATCCCGGAGGATCGGAATCGCTAGGGGCAGTGAAGTGCTCCCGCCAGACGATCGACTTCGCCTTGCCCGTCGGCGTCAGCGTGCCGTCTTTGAATAGCGCCGCCATCTCGCGTTGATGTTTCAGCTGAGATTCGGCCTTGCCGATGTTGAATTCGTGCATCAGCGCCCCTTCGTTCTTTAACACGAAGCGGACGGTCTCGCCAGGCTTCACATCGATCGACTTCTGGCCGAAGCTAATGTCATCCATCTTGACGAAAACGGTACGCGTAGCAGGGGTTGCTTGGGCCTGTCGGCCAATGCTGGTTTCACTGCCAGGCGTTTGCGCAAAGGCTTGAGTTGTCGCTCCGAAGAGAAGTGCGGTGATCAACAGTTGGAGACGTGAACGTTTCATGATGAAACCTCACTGAGGTGGTTGGAAATCCTATGCTATTCCCCGGTTCCTGCCGGAGGGCTTACCCCAAAACTACAAATTAGTCAGCTTTAAAAAACGCGGCGCCGTTGTGGCGCCGCTAGGCCAAAGGAGCAATCACGGAAGGCCTTGAAGGGGGATTCTTATCGATGGCACTCTTTGTCAGCGATCATTAGCTTGTGCTCCCGCATCATCTGCCCGAGCGCGTCATCCACCAATTTGTCGTGCTTTTCCATCCAAGCGAGATGCTGTTCCGTAGATATACCGGGGGCTGGGTGTTCTTTGTGAAGCTGGCTCATCATCTCGTCGAGCATCTTCATGTGCTCCTTCATGTGCACATGGCGCTGGCCAGGGGGAGCCTTCTCCGCCTGGATCAATACGGCTTCAGCCTTATCCCGCATTTTTTCAATGCGCTCGAAGGTGCGATCACTGCCGCCCTCGGCCCAGGCAACAGAGGACAACAGCAGCGAACCAACCAGAAGCAGATGTTTAAGCAATTTCATGACAGTCTCCTCACAAGAAGCTGTGGCCGGCACCTCTGGTTGTTGTTCATGCGAGGGCCGAGAGCACAACCTAGTGCTCATGCTTGCACACTAGGCCAAGCTCCCTGACAGAGGCCTGAAGCCAGGATTACATTTTTGTAAGCTTCAGGTTGGGGGGGGCATTTGGCTGCACACTCAGGTCACTCTAAATTTGGAAACCGCCCACATGAAACTTCTGGTAGCTGAAGATGAGCCAAAAATAGGCACTTACCTGCAGCAGGGCCTCACTGAGGCTGGGTTCAACGTTGACCGCGTCATGACGGGAACGGATGCACTTCAGCATGCACTGAGCGAAGCGTATGACCTGTTGATTCTGGACGTGATGATGCCGGGTCTGGACGGCTGGGACGTACTGCGGATGGTGCGAGCAGCGGGGAAGGATGTCCCGGTGCTGTTTCTGACGGCACGTGACGGCGTCGAAGATCGCGTGAAAGGATTGGAGCTGGGTGCCGACGACTATTTGGTCAAGCCCTTCGCTTTTTCCGAATTGTTAGCCCGGGTCAGGACGCTGCTCCGCCGGGGCAATAGCTCGTCCACGCAGACCACCATGAAAATAGCAGATCTTGAAGTTGACTTGCTGAAACGTCGTGCCGTACGCAGTGGAAAGCGGATTGACCTGACGGCAAAGGAATTCTCGTTGCTCGAACTACTGCTGCGCCGACGCGGCGAAGTGCTTCCGAAGTCTTTGATCGCTTCTCAGGTCTGGGACATGAATTTCGATAGCGATACCAATGTGATCGAAGTTGCTGTTCGGCGTTTGCGAGCGAAAATTGACGATGACTTTGAACCGAAATTGATCCATACGGCCCGAGGTATGGGCTATATGCTTGATGCCCCGGAGTCGGAATGAGCCATCTGTCACTGACAGCGCGCATGAGCTTGATGTTCATGTTTGCGGTGATCGCCGTCCTCACCGTAGCAGGACTGAGCTTCAATGAGCTCAGTCGGCATCACTTCAGAATGCTCGATCGGCAAACGCTGATTGAAAAGCTCGAATCGACTCAGAAAATTTTGAGCAGCACACGTGGTCGCGCAGGTTTCATTGAGGTTCAGCCTCAGCTTAATGCCCTGCTGGGGGCGCATGAAGACCTAGCGGCGATCATCCTCGCAAATGATGGCACAGTGCTTTTTGCCGAGCCGAGGCCTTTCAATGTCCCCGAGAAATATCGACTTCACCCTGACCGCGGCATGTGGGAATGGCAAGAAGGCGGGCACATGTACCGCGGGATGACAGCGCAAGTGTCTGGCCCTTATCAACCCGAGCCCCTAACAGCCTTGCTGATCCTCGACGTCACCAATCACATGCACTTCTTTGAGACGCTGCTGCGATGGTTCTGGATCGGGCTGATCATCAGCGCCCTGATAAGTGCCGCGTTAGGATGGGTTGTCGCTCGCAGTGGGCTGAGACCTTTACGACAAGTGACCCAGGTGGCTACGTCGATGTCCGCCAGGTCACTGAAAGAGCGTATCCCACTGGAGCCAGTCCCCCTTGAGCTGCAGCAGTTGGTCACCTCGTTCAATGCGATGCTTGCCAGGCTAGATGATGCGTTTGTTCGGCTTTCGAATTTCTCTGCCGATATCGCCCATGAACTACGTACTCCGGTGAGCAACCTGATGACACACACAGAGGTGGTGCTCACCAAAAAGCGAAACATCGAAGCCTATGAAGAGAACCTCTACTCGAACCTGGAAGACCTGAAGCGCATGTCGCGGATAATCGACGAAATGCTGTTCCTGGCTAAATCTGACAACGGCTTGATCATTCCGGAGCTGACGCGTATCGAGCTCAGCGAGGTGGTCGCCAAACTGTTCGAGTACTACCACCTGCTGGCGGACGAGTGCGGCATCCACCTGACCGTATCCGGGTCAGGCAATGTCCTGGGTGACAAGTTGATGCTGGATCGTGCGATCTCAAATCTGCTGTCCAATGCACTGCGTTATACCCCCGAAGGGAAGACAATCTCAGTAACGATCCGTCAGACTGGTAACGCCGTCACCCTAACTGTTGAGAACCCTGGCGAGGCCATCAAGCCTGAGCACCTGGGTAAACTCTTCGACCGTTTTTATCGCGCCGATCCCGCCCGTCGCGAAGGCAATCCGAGCAATGCGGGGCTTGGGCTGGCTATTACCCGCTCCATCGCTGAGGCTCATCAAGGCAAGATCTGGTGTACCTCTGCCAACGGCTGGACCACCTTCCACCTGGAGTTCCCGGCGTTATGAGGGGCACGGGAAATGGTCAGGGCTGGTCACACTTGGCCCTTGACTCCGAAAGTTGACTGGAAAGCACCGCGTTATCTTGCAGGAGGAGCTGCTTGTCAGTGGTCAACTCGGTCAGTTGGGTTTCAGCTTGGGTTAAGCGTTCCGCCAGCAGGGCACGCTCCCGCTCGGTTACGGCCAGGTTCGTCTGCGTCACAGCCAAAGACTGTGCGCCATGCTCATGACGCTGTTCCAGTGCCTGATGCAGCTGGTTCAACTCGGTGAGTTGAAGTACCACCTGCTCCTGTGCGCTGCGGCTCTGGGTGAACAACTCCTGAGTCATAAGCAGGGTGCTCTACAGACGCTCGTTATCCTGTTTCAGATGCCGCTCTTGAGCCTGCAGTTCGCCGAGGTTGGTGTGCTGAAGGAGTAGGCGTTGCCGGAGTTCAGCCAGTTCGTGTTCCTGACGCTGCTGGCGTTGTTCAGCGTTCTGGCGCTCATCGGCGCGTTGTTGCGCGACCGACTCCTGGTAATGCTCAAACTGCACCCGCGCTTGCTGCAACTGTTGGGTCAGCACAGCCACTTCGGCGGCGCGGTCAGCCAGGCGCTGTCGAGCCCGAGCTTTTCACTGTCCAGACCGGCCAAGACGATCTCCTGACGCTGCACGGTGTCAACCAGCCCTTGGCTGTGTGTAGTGGCGGCGGCCAACGCTTGGGCCTGCTGCTCCTGAACGCTGAGTAACGCGTCGTGCTCGATGAACGCTTGCTGCAACTGCTCCTGCAGCGCGGCAGTCTCTGCCTGGTGAGCCTCTACGACATTCTGGAGTTGGAGGGCCGCCTCCACCTGAACTTTTTCGTAAACACCTTTCACCGCCAGGACGAGCTCCGCGGGCAATCCCAGCTCGGCCTGCGCCAGCGTGCCGGGATGCGCGGCTTTCCAGCGTTTTAACAACGGGGCAATCGTGCTTTTGCTGCCCGTCCCACCCAGGGCGGCGCGGATACCGTCGATCGTCGGGTTGTGGCCCGCGGCCACGAGCTGGGCTGCCGCCTGGGCGACATGCACATAAAGGACGCCGGAACGGGCCATCACCACCTCGGATCTTTTCGTAGCGTATTATGGAAAACGTAATACAACGCTTTAAGTACAGAATAGTTAAGCCGGCTGTGACTGCCAGTTAACCCACGATAAGCGCGGTTATCGTGGGTTATACGCACAAATTCGGCATTGGCCTCTATACTCGGCGGTACACGAGGCCTAAACAGGCGTTTTGGGATGACGACCCGCAATCACGACGAAAATCTGCCGCCAGTCCGGTCCAACGAGCCAACGGCGCTTGGCCGTACCCGCGGTACGCTTGCCACGCCCGAGCAATGGGCCCAGCAACATCAAAGCTTTCTCGCGGCAGCCACTTCCGACAACACTCGGCGCACCTATCGCTCGGCCATCCGCCACTTTCAGGCCTGGGGCGGCGTGCTGCCGTGCGATGAAGCCGCGCTGATTCGCTACCTGCTGGCCTTCGCGGGCGTGTTGAACCCGCGGACCCTGGCGCTGCGCCTCACCGCGCTGGCGCAATGGCACCGCTATCAGGGCTTTCCCGATCCGGCCGCCAGCGCCACCGTCCGCAAGACCATGCGCGGGATTGAGCGAGTAAACGGGCGGCCGCGACACAAAGCCAAGGCGCTGCTGCTGGAGGATCTCGAGCTCATCGTTTCGCACCTGGACACAGTCGAAGGGCTTGCCGCGCGGCGCGACAGTGCGCTGCTACAGCTGGGGTACTTCGGAGCATTCCGCCGCAGCGAGCTGGTCACGTTGGAGGTGCAGTACCTTCAGTGGGAGCGGGAAGGTCTGCGGATCACGCTGCCGCGCTCCAAGACCGATCAGAAGGGCGAGGGACTGGACAAGGCGATCCCGTTCGGCGACTGCGTCTGCTGCCCGGCAAAGGCGCTACGGTGTTGGTTGGATGCCGCTCAGATCGAGCAGGGGCCACTGTTCCGGCGAGTCAGTCGCTGGGGCGTGATCGGCGAGGTGGCGCTGCACGAGGGCAGCGTGAATACCATCCTGGCGGTACGTGCCGAAGCCGCGGGACTGTTGTCTGTACCCGAAATGAGCAGCCACAGCCTGCGCCGAGGGTTGGCCACCAGCGCTTACCGGGCTGGGGCTGACTTTCTCGAGATCAAGCGCCAGGGTGGCTGGCGGCACGATGGCACCGTACACGGCTATATCGAGGAGGCTAGAGCCTTCGAAGAAAACGCCGCCGGCTCGCTCTTACGGCGTAAACCATTAATCTAGCCCTCGATCTTGAGGGCGCTGGGTTGGAGGTTCGATTAGACCTGGTTGGAGTATTGGCGTTCTAAGGCACTCAATCCAAGGTGACATGCCGGCAAAACCTTGGACTCAATCCATGCTAACTGGGGTATTGGTGAACCAGCTCCAAGCCTATGCAGGCTACGTCAGGGAGTAGCATCCGGAAAATCTTATGCATTGACGGCGGACCTCAAGAAGGGCCTATAACCATTGCAGAAGGGGCCGAAGCTTGCGTTTTGTTTGTGTGAAATGACGATCCATAAAAAGATAATAAAATCATTAAGTTACAGGCCTGATGTCCTAATTTTCCCTTATCTCGGCATGACCCCTCAGATGGATCACTCGCCCCGTGTCAGAGTACGGCCGCTTTCTGCATTTGCTGACGCAGAGGAGTCAACCTCTTTGGCCTCAACCTGACAGGTCGAATGCTTAGCGTACGATTTTTTCCGTGTTCTCTATCGTCCCCCGGTAGGCCTAACGCACCTGGAGCAACGCACAATCGGCATCGCCAGTGCGGAGACCGGTTGCCTCGCTTCGGTAGTGATTCAAACGACGACAAGCCTCAGCAGCGAAAACAGCTCGGGCGGTTTCTTCATTGGCACTCAACTCGGGACCCACGCCTGTCTGCCAATCCTGTAACTGCAACATCGACCACCCTTGCATAGCGAGGGTGGTTTTTTTTGGGCGAAAGGAAAGCACCATGCTGAAACTCGTAATCGATCAACGACCAGGTGAACCGGACATTTTGCGCAAGGTGATGCATGCGGTGTTCGAGATCCGCTCCCTCGACGGCGAAGCACTCAAAGCCGTCAATGCACCTTCCACTGGCTGGACGCATGAGCTGCTTATGGCTGTTGCAGTACAGCATGAAGCGATCACCCGCTGCGGCGCCGATGGGGACTTGGGCGGCCAGTGGGTGGGCAGCACAGAAGTGCTGATGCTCAAACTGGGCAAACGGCAGGCTGGTGAAAACTGATGGCTTGCAGCGTGCCTGATTGCGGATTCTGAAAGGTTTGTTTTTACCGCTTGAATGGTGGGGTGTATATTGGTACACGTTACGAATCATAAAAGGCTTAATCCGATGGATAGCAATGCATCTCGCCGTTTGATCATGAAAGTTGTTACCGCCCTTGTGGTGCTGGTTGCTGCCCTCATCGCTCTGATGGCCACCCGCGCAGGATTGATCGATCTCTCTCCGAAAAACATTTTCATGGGGATGTTTGTGCTGATCGTCGGCGGCGCCCTGCTGAACATGGTGCAGGCCTTCATCTCAAGCGACAGCACCAGCCCACAAGACGATTCGATGGCTGCTGGGCCAGAAGGGAGAAATTGAAATGTTCGGTCTCAGCGAGGTGGTGGCGGTAGCCAAAGAGCCCGTTCGCTACCTATCCTCCAGGAGCAAGTTTTTCTCGCTTGCACCCACTGGGTTAAGCAATGCCCAGTGGGCTGAGCTGATGGATTTGCTTCGCGTGGAACAGGGGTGGACCGATACCCAACTGGGTAAACATATCGGCATCAGCATCTCCATGATCCGGCAGTGCCGGATCCAGATGCGCCCCCTGCCACCGGCGGCAAAAGTACGCATCCTTGCCGCAATGGGCGTCGAAATGACTCGATCATCCCTCATTGCAGCGCTGCCAACTGCTGTCAAGGAAGCCGTTGTAGCAGCTGACGGCCAATCTTCCTTCGTGCGCCGAACGCTGATCTACGGCTTCTTTGATCGCCTCGATGCCGGAGAGGACGCAGACGTCGTTGCTGGTTTTTTTGATGGCCTTGCGACGATAGCCGGCGTTGACCTGGTCTGTCTGGCGGAGCGTTTGGGGCTGTCACTGACCGAACTGACTGATCTACGCGATGGGCGTAGGCCTATTCCTTTTCTGGTGAAGGTGTCCATCACCGAATCGTTCGCCGCACAAGACATGGGGCCTTTGATACTTTCCCTGCTCCCAACTGCTTGAACACGCTTTGCTGATTGACTTCTTTCGATCACAGATTAAGTATACGTGTTATGAATCCTTGCAATGCAAGACGCGTATCGAACCATGAGCACTCTGGTGTGAAAGGAGATTTTGATGAACAACGCCCATATCTCTGCGATGACGAAAAGGCTGTGCGGTCACATCGACATGTACAGCTTCAGCAGCAAAGGCCGCAGTGGGCGCCGTAGTGACACCTTGTACGCAACCGCCACTGTCTGTGGCGAGTGTCGAGCCAGGCTTGGCGGTTTGATCGCGAATCCTGATGCAGGCTTCTTCCCGCTAGCCCTTCCAGCGCTCGCCGGGCGTGAAAACGCGGTCTGCTGGGCGAAAGACATCCGGCTCAAGCTTTTGAGGAAATTGGGGCCAGTAATGGCCCAGCTCAAGAAGAGTCAGGATCCTCTGGCGACAGCGGCTCTTGCGACCTTCGAAATGCTCTTCAAGATTCCAACTGCCCTTTTTTGGATTGAAAACCGCGAATTTCCGTTCGATTGCGCATGGGTTGTATTTGAAGTGGAGCACCTGATGCGGCCTCGCCCGACGAGCACCGTGCGCCTGAGCGGTAGCTCCGCGTTTGTGTACTGGTCCCAGGCGGATCACTCGGTTATTGCCGCCGCCAAGGTAGCGGCTAGCGCGGTAATAGACGTTGACGTCGTACCAGCAGCCCAAGCTGTTTTTGAAGCTCAGGCCCCCTCGCAGCCAGCTACAGCTCAATCCATTTTTCTTTAACACTCACCATCACTCGGAGGCTCACTATGCAGGTTGAGGCATCAACGATCCAAAAACTCGAGATTACAGACGCGGATGCCCTCGATCCTGTGACGTGTATCTTGCAAGACTTAGGGCGGTACCGCGGTAGCCTCACAGTTACCTGCTTTGGGCGAAGCTGGACCCATCACTGGAACAACACCGGTGCCAACTCAATCGCTGAGTTCGTTGCCTGGCAGAACGCTGAACATTTGGCATCAGCACTGGCACCGATGATGAGGCAGACGGTATACGACGGGTCTCTGCTTGTGGCCTATGCCAAACGTGTCGTCGTGGAGCGGCGTCTCGGCATCAGCCTCGATTACGATTCTCTAGAGAAGGATGAAGCTCGCCGGCTCTACAACGCTTGCGAAAGCTTGCGTGGTTATGTGGCTTTTGAATCGCTGCCCTCAACTCTCATGACTGACCTGTTCGGTGACGAGTGGTTTTACGCCGCGGGGCATGCGGAAGGACCGAATCCAGACTTCGTGTACCTCACACGTATCAGCCAAGCGGTTATCGATGGACTGGCTCAAGTCCGCCCGGCCAGCGCGGGGAAAAATCGGTTTGGGCTCGACATGGATTACCTCAAGCGGAAACTCAACCGTTTGATTCGTGATCTTGCTGACTTCCCACCAGATGAAGCAGCCCGCGAACTCGCCCGCATAGCACGGACAGCGGATGCCACTGTCTTGGCAGAAGATGAATTCAACCTGGGCGAGTCCGCGGCTCAAGACCACCCGTGCCGTTATCACGACGGTGTGCGGCAATGCGACGGTAGTGGATTCCTCTCCGACCCCAAATACACCGTTATGTCTCCAGAACATGCTAAGCCATGCCCATGCTGCAACACCATGTTGTGGTTGATGGACGCCAGAAACGAGGCGGGCTCCCTCGCGTTGACCGGTACCGACCGAATCACGGTCGAGCGCGTTTGGCTCGATGCGTTGAGCACTGCGTACCGAGCGAACGCTGATCAGGTATTACGCGCTCTGGAAGCGATAGGCGCTGTCGACGTGTTGATTCCGGTGAAAGGTGAGGGGAATTCGCTGATTCGCCGTTATAACGCGCCTGAGGCCGCTGCTGAGTCCGAAAAGGACGAGGAGGCCATTAATGAGTTTGCAGTGCAGCTGAAGGTCAAGATGGCCAAGTCTCGCGCAAAGGGCCGTGATGGGTGGCACCGGAAGGATCAGTGCTCATCCGCAACCTTGAGTCGCATGCTGCGGGAGCACGTGGAAAAGGGC
The DNA here is from genome assembly GCF_058797635.1 of Pseudomonas sp. GW823-FHT02C02. Taxonomy (NCBI): domain Bacteria; kingdom Pseudomonadati; phylum Pseudomonadota; class Gammaproteobacteria; order Pseudomonadales; family Pseudomonadaceae; genus Pseudomonas; species Pseudomonas sp. GW823-FHT02C02. Next base: position 47,729 of record NZ_JBXAJV010000014.1, read on the forward strand.
GATCCGATCGATATCGGCATTTTTAGCATGATGCTTCAACAACGCGGGGAGTGCATTGAGCTCGCCCCGGTTGCCTGTGAAGCCTAACTTCAATCTTGAGATTTCATGATGACTAAACAGCTTCAGTGGTCAGCCATCCTATGGGGTTGCCTGTTCTGGGCGAACGCTCAAGCGGTTGAAATGACCTTGTCGTCGAACGCGACCGAAATTCCCCAGGGCCAGATTAAGGACGCGATCATTTCAAACTTGCCTACAGCCGTTTCTCAGCTCGGGAGTGACTACCAGTTGTTCGCCATCGTCGAGACCGGCGACTACATGCCTGGGCAGCGGCTCTACAGTTACTCGGTGACCCTTCACCGGAAGGTGATTGAGTCAGGTACAGGTAAGCCATATTGGGTGCCAACCGGGGGCATTCGTGGCCACGGTGTTGCTCAGGAGAGCGAAACGGTACTGAGCAATTTGAAGTCAGACGTTATCGCCGGCGCCAAGGCTGGATCGTTCAAATTGGACCAGATGTAGTTTTTCATTCGGAAGAACTAAGTCTGTCGCGAACACTCGTTCAGTGTAGAAAGCGCGCTTACGAAGGTGCAATTGCCACAACCGCACCGCACCAAAGCCGGCTCGTAGGCGCGGTCAGATCCTCTGGATTTGATCGCGTCTTTTCTTTTAAACACCAGTTTTTCCGTTCATCCCGCCGCAACGGCCTGGTAGGCCTGCTCCTCAGGTTCCCGTAACAGGTGGCTGGCCAGCGTCCATCGAGGTTGGCTTGGGTTCGCTAGACAACTCACTTGCAAGCAACCTGAATCCACCCTGATGTTCAAAGTACAACGTGCTCGACAGACTTAAATCTTCTCCTGCGACAGACTTTTCACCTCAAGCTCAGTTGTTTCAGCGTGACAAGAAAGCGTTGAAAGGGTGTAATGCACGCTGCGTACGTTTACGCGTTATGTATCTAAACAAACATCCTAATAAACAAGCTTGGGGTTGGAGCTCATATGCACAAACCAATGGTCTTGGCAGTGGTAACAGGGGTGTTGTCAGCGCCTCTTTTGGCGTCGACATCGTACGGTTTTTCTCTGTTCCCTGAGAGCACTCAATCTGGTGCATCCCCGTTGCTCGCTTCGGGCATGGCCATCGCCCTGCTGGCCGGCGGGTATTACTGGGTTCAACGCGTCCGGCGTTTCTCCAAATCTCAGGAACAACGAGAGCAGCGGCAGCTGAGGGCGATGGAAAAGCTTGCAATTCGCATCGAAGAGGCTGAACGCACGTTGTTCAAGAGCAACTACCTGACACACGCGACCAGGACAGAACTTCGACATGCTCTGGACGCGATATCTACAGATACCGTCCGAGCAATCGGTAATCTGCGCCGACATCAGGACCTCCCAGATTCAATATTCCGCAAGTTGATGTCCCGGTCTGATGAGTTGTTCGACATCCTTGACACCTCAATGACGACCGCAGTGCCGGAGAGTGAGGAGGGCAGTGAACCATTGCTGATGCCACGACGTTCCAATCCATTGCCACGGCCGAAGCCTCAGTCACGCCCACAAGATGCATTGAGCTCATTGGAGCCAATCCATCTTCAAGCAGCAACCATCCCCATGCCAGCGAAGGTGCAGCCCAAAGGCGCCAATGCCGATGACGCTTCGAAGCTGACCCTGCCTGATCTGGGAATGACGTCAATCCTATTGGGAGGTGGGATGTTTTACGCAGCTGATGACCAGGGCAGCGAGCTCGCCGGCAGCACGGTTGACGGCGGTTTGGAGTGATCGACCTTACCAGGACGAATTATGTCGACTGATCTCCCGTTGAATGCAGCTCCTCGAACAGCCACTCGGTCGGCACGAGCCGCACGTCGTATTACCGATCCTGAGCTCCAGGGAATCACGCGGGATCACCGGGCCGCCGCCCCATCAGATGCTGGTTGGCGTGTTCGGTTGATGAAGGACAGCCAATTCGTCGCCGATCGCCATTTCCGCGACCAGGCTTACGGCGGCCCACAGCGTGCCAAGAAGGCCGCACGCTGTTACCGCGACGATATGGCCAAGGAGCACAGCATCGTCCTCACGGCCGCAAGCAATGGCGATCTGGCAGTGTTGCGTCGCGGTGCTGGTCAGACTCAGCGCGATCTCGCCCAGATCCTTCGTGTGTCCAGTTCGCAAATTGCCAAATGGGAACGTGGGGCAGTGCCTGGTGCCGTGCTGTCGTTAGCCGGCGCCTTGCTGTCGCAACAGGTCGTTTGCCCCACTGCTGAAATTACAGGCGATGATATTCGCCGTATCCGAACCCAGATCCTGAAGTGGACTCAGCAACAGCTTGCCGCAGAGCTTGATCGCGCATACGCGGCGGTCGGGCAATGGGAGCGAGGAGGGCGGCGAGCACCAGGTTGGGTGTTGGTCTATCTTCAGGCAGTCAACGATGGGTGGAATAGAGAGCACAGTACGGAGAGCAGCAGTGCCTGACGAAGCGGTCATCAATGCAGTTGCGCAATGGAAATCCGAGAAGCCCATGAGTAAGGTGCTGCCCCTACGGTTCGCAGATGGCACACGCCTTGATCACTTAGAAATTGATTGCGCCAACTGCGCCCGGGTTCTGCGTGCACAGCATCAGCGAGGTATGGTCTGCATGGTCATGGCAGATACCTACAGGCTCAAAGGCCTGGCAGCGTGCGATCAGTGCCGCAGCTTCACACGTTTTTCGTTTTTGTGTTCGGGAACGGATGGCGTGGTCACTGTGGAATGGAAGAAGGGCGGCAGGGTTGAGCGGACACAGGTCAGGGCTACCTGGTTGACGAGACTGGCTGCCTGGCTTTCCAGGCGGACATGAAAAAGCCCCTACAGTGGTTACTGTAGGGGCTGCAACAACACTTATACCTCTGCTTGGTTGAGGTTGAGCTCAGGTTCATCCGTTGGATTTTCTGCGTTCAACTGAGCCTCAGCTTCTTCCGCTTTCTTGAACTGCTCCAAGATCGCTTCTAGTTTCTGTTGGTTCTCAGGGGACAGCTGGCTGAACGCCTTGTCTTTTTTGATATCGTCGATCGCCGCTTTCATCGCCGGCGCCGCAGCAGTAACAGCCTTCTTGATCACCTTCCCCGGAACAAAGCGTGGCATTAGCTTTGTCTTGCCGGCGGCTCTCGATCGTGCCAGCGATTGTTCGATGACATCCAAGGCTTTAGGGCCGTGTTCTTTCAGCAGTTCTATAGCGTGCGTGAAAGAAATAAGGTCGTCGCGAACACAGTTCGCGATTTCGGCCGGGCCGTTCATCAAAAGCAAACAATCACTCACTTGCGATGGCCAGAGTTCAAGCCTCAAACCAATCATGGCGTGATCGTCAGGGTGCCAGCGGCTCATACGCTTACACACGATGGCATTTTCGTATGAGGAGAGAGGATCCCCGCTATTTCCGGTTGCCAGATCTTCAGTCAAATCCTGCTCGGATATCGCGTCTTTTACGACTATACATGGAACAGTCTTGATCGGTTTTCCGGCAGCAATAACTGCTAGAACAGCTTCGAGGCGTCGGTGGCCACGTTTCAATTTGAACGAGGTTTTTCCATCACCTTCATCAGTAACGAAGACACTCAATGGGCTGTCTTTGGAAAACCCAAATTCCATCATGTTTTGTTTGAGAATCTCCACCTTCTCGTAGTACTTAGCGTTCTTAACCCGAACGTTGTAGCCGGGGATTACCTCTATGCACCGTGGGTCGATGTTCCAGAGGTCGCTGGAGCCGAATTTAAGTATCGGAACCTCTTCTGCTTCAACAACATCCCGATTTCCGTTGGCCATCGCTTTCTTGATACTGCCCGGGAAAATTTGCAGCCGGAAGTCCAGGTCCATCTGATGCTCAGCTTCAGTTTGTTGCACGGTGATAGCGTCCATCGGAATATCTCCAAAAGTCAAAAATCGTTGAACTTGCTTTCGGTGATGCTAGACAGGAGCATGTAAGCGGTGTCTTGCCCCCGGCCACGATGGTGGGCATTGAGCAGAAAGATTCAACGGCGCGCTGATCATAACAGAAGTATTGCTACGTGTTATGTATCCTTTAAATCGATTCTGGGATAATCGCTATGCGCCAGGCCGTTGGCCTCAAGACGGTATCGCTCGTATCCAGCTCGAGGAGCTCGGTGGTTGGTAACAGTTGAACATCCAAGAAGCTGTTTACCGCCTGCTCAACGTCTGGCTCACTTGACCGGTTTGCATGCGGGCCGATGGCCACCCGCACGGTACCCGTCACCAGGATGAGCTGGGAACCACCGTCGCAATTGCCACGATGAACTACCTTGAGGTCGGTGATCCGCCCATCGACGAGCGCCAGGTCTTGCAGGCCAGCCATCAGCGCCGGCTCGACGAGTAGAGCGGTGATCTGATCCGTCCAATCATCATCGGGGGACAAGGTGCTTTTCACGGATACAAATTTCATGAACCCGGCCTCGAACTTTCGCCACTGTGGTAACGGCGGCAGCGCACCTTGTTTCGACGACCATACCGGCCGATGACTCACCAAGATTTTGTGTGCTGCGCGTGGATTAGGCGCTACCGAGGACCAATGGTGATCGATCTCCGAGCGTGTGTTGGCGATGATCCAGTCCGAGCGGAACGCCCACATTTCGAGAGTGGATGACTGCTCAATGCCGAAAATTGCGCAATTTTTTTGAGCATGCTCCAGCGCCGGCGCCTCGACGATATCCCCGGGCCATTCGAAACGCTCCAGGTCCTTTAACTTGCGCCCGCCATGCCAAAAAGAAAGATCGATGACCACCTGTGGTAGCCAGGCTACGCCGCTCTCGCAAACACTGGGCTGCTGAGTGTCGAGGGTAGGAATGTGCTGCGGGCTGAGCATGGTCAACTCCTTGTCAGAATATTTCCGAATATTAACACTCAACAATACGCGATCAGTATCCGAATCGATTAAACAGTATGTTTGGTGCAAAAAAAAACCGCCTGCGGATGCAGGCGGCTGGTTGATGGTTAATGGGATTGCAGGGCTATCGCAGGGGCCGGCAGCAGTTCTTCGAGGCTGGAACCATTTAGGGCATTACGCAGCATTGTCGCGATGGTCTCTTGCGTTGTGCCGGTGGAGGCGGAGGAAATGCAGGTTGAATATGCGAAAAGCAATCGGTCGGCCACATTGGCGATGTCTGCTTCCGTGGGCGTTTTGACAGTGTTGAAATTTCCGCGGCCATCCCCGAGTCCTGTTTCAAAGGCGGCGACGTTGGCGCAGTACATGGGATCACAAATTCCACGAACCTCGAAGCGAGTGCAGAAGGCTTCCGCAAAGGTGCGAAGTTGTTGCGGTAATACAGCATCGCGAAAGGCTTCCTCGAAGAAGCCAGGGCGTGGTTTTTGGGGGGATAGTGCTGCGGAAGGGGTGTTCATTTGTCGATCTCCTGAGGGGTTACTTGCCACAGGAGAGGTCGCACAGCGGAATGTAATTGGTTAGAGCACCAGGGTAATCAAAACAATCGTCGAAATCCCGATGCCCAGGAGCACTTTGCGGTTGCGGTCGCCGATGTGGATCCCGCGCTGCTTTAGAAAGTGTTCCGCAATGGTCCAACCATCCAGTGGAGGCAGGGGGATGATGTTTGTGACCGCCAGAAGAATCGAACCCTGTGCGGCAACCAGCGTCTGCCAGTTAGGAAACAAGTAATAAACGCCAAAAAACAGAATGCCGGTGAGGGCCGAGATCAGAGGGCCGCCGGCCGCAATGATCGCTCTCTGGCGAGAAGACGCCTTTTCGTAGTCCGTGCTTACCACGTAGGCCCAAAGCGGTATCAAGCCGACCTCGTGAATGATCCCTGACTTCCGGAATGAAAAGAGTTTCACCCCGCCGATGATCAATTTGTCGGGCTTGATGCCCATCTTCTGCATCGGTATCAAGTGACCTGATTCGTGTATGAGTAACAAGAAAACGAGCATCAGCCAGATAACAGCAAAGGCCGCGATGAACATCCCGATGGTCAGCAACATAGCTGTTTTGTCCCCGATATCAATAAGCCATGATTCTTTAGCATCGCTCTGCTTCCTACAAGGAAAACATGCGTCTGGAGAGTCGCTATTTTTCCCATAGGCCCGCGCTGCTCAAATTTCATTATGGCTGCCTGTGCAACATCACCCAAGTGTAAAGCAAACGCACTTGGAGCCCCTATGAACACCCTATTTCAACTCGCTTTCTCTGCACGTGCTGATTGGGCGTTAGGTGTCCTCTTGTCCCGGGAAACCGCTGGGAAAGAGTCCGCCGAAATTAAATTTCAGGAAGCTCGCGATCGTGCCTGGGCGTACGGGTGGGGCGCTTCTTCTGAGCCGTCCGCATTTTTCAATGACGTTCCAGATCTGATGAATGCCTTCCATGCCGGTGCACAAACACTAGCTCTCGATTGCAATCGCTGCTCACTCGAATCAACTATTTGAATGGTGAACAAAATGACTCAACAAGCTACTTTGACTGCAACCGCTGCTCAGCTGTACTACGTGACCCTTCGCTGGCCAAATAACGATGAGGGTTCCTTCTCTCAAAATGTACATGCCACCGATCCCTGGGAAGCATGTGTTCTGACCGCACGGATAATGGCCGAGGCTCGCGAGGAGGAATCCGAAGGTAGTTATCAGGCATTCGAGGACGAGGCTGATCGTGAGGCGTGGATCGCCGAGCGTGCCGCGGACTCAATGGAGTGTTCACTCGTATCGGATTCACTGAAGTGGGATCTATCCGAGCTGTTTGCAGCTGAGCTGTTTCCGGATGGTGTTCGATTTGATATCGACCTCGAGGTGCTGCGCACGCTGGTAACCGCCAATCGTGAACTGCTTCGTGTAAAACCGTCCATTCCTAAACTTGAACTGAAGTTCAAGATGGTTGATTCGGGTAATTGCCGCGTCTACTACACTGACCCGAAAAAACGGTTGCTTTGTTTCCAACTCGCCAGTCGCAAGAAGTTTGAACTGCTGTACTGCACAGGGGACGGTGAGCCTTCGCACACCATCGATCATCTCAACAAGGTCGTTCTCGACTTTCCGCTGAGTGAGCCAGGCATTGCTGCTGATTTCATCGAATGGTGGGAGCTGGTGAACAAACCTGCGCCGACCGTAAACTAACGTTTCACCCAAGCCACTGCATGTCAGTGGCTTTTTTATGTCCGCAGTTTTTGAAATCTATTTTGGATGGACAAAAAACGCCCCGCACTTGCGGAGCGTTTTGTCATCCAGCGAGGGTCAGAAGCCCACAGAGAAGGACACTGTAGCTACATCGCTTGCCACAGCCTTATCACTGTTGAAGCGGTGCCCGTAGGACACACCAACACGTGACGCTTTCACCGGGCCCGCCAACTGCACGCCCAGCCCAACTTCGTCCCAGCGCTCAGTCGTGTCTTGCTTCAGGTCGAAGGTCGAAACGCCCAGCACTTCACCGCTCAGATCATCGTTCGAGTTGTTCAGGCGCTCGACGTGTTTGAGGTTGGCCGACAGGATTGCCTTGTTGCCCAGGTTCAGGCTACCGGTTACGCCAGCAGTGCCGTAGACGTTGTTTTGAGTACGGCTGTCGAATTGGACCGGGTATGGGCCACTGGTTTCGGTATACCCGTCCAGCTTGGTGTCCAGGTAATCGAGACCGACATACGGCATTACCGCGGTGTTGTCTTTAACGATGAACACATAGCCGGCCTGACCCGATACGGCGCGTTGGCTGATGTCGGATTTGCCCTTGGATGCCGAGGTGCCGGCACCGGTCAGGTAGGAGCGTTTGATAGTTGCGTCGCCCTCGGAGATTGCGACGGCGCCTCGAGCGAAGACACCTTGCTTCAGACGGTTGCCGTATTCAACGAAGGCACCGACGGTATTGGTGTCACCTTCTACGCGGTCATCGTGGATTTTCAACGACGAACTCGGGCCTTGGTAGCCGATGCCCGCCACGAGATCCGGCGTAATGCGGTAGGCGATAGTGAGGCCGCCGTAAGTGTTGTCACCCTGTACGGTGCCATTGTGGTGGGTCATTTGGGCGCTGACATTGACGCAGATGCCTTTGGTGTCGAAAGTCGTGCAGTTCAGTTGATCTTGAACGAAGCCCTGCAATTGGTTTTGCATGGCTTCGGCGTACAGGCTGGCATTGTTCAGCGAGTCGCCGAGGTCATACAGGCCGATGACGCCAGTCGGTGGTACTGGGTAAGCAGTGTCGGTGTCGCTACCGCCGGCTGTCGGGGTGCCAGAACCACCAGTGGTGCCACCGCCGGCGCCCGAAGTCGGTGGGGTGGAGTTGCCCGAACCAGATGTCGGTGGAGTGGTACCGCCGGAACCAGATGGCGGGGGAGTAACGACTGGTGGGGTAACAACAGGCGGAGTCACGACCGGAGCCGGTACTGAAATTGGACCGTAAGAGCGCGCAACGAAAGGTTGGTCGCGGCCGTTCAGGGTGCCCATGCCGAACACGGTATTGCCGTCAGCCGAAACTGCGGTGGCAGTGTCAAGGGAGTTACCGGGCAGCAGGGCATAGGACGGGTCATTGTCTTGCAGCCATTGCACCAGCGACTGCATGCCAGTTTCTGCTGTCCAGCGGAAACCGGTAAATACGCTGCCGGTGGTGTCTGCAACGCCAACTACCACTGCTCCATTTGAAGAAATGCCGTTGGCGGCAGAGAGGGTGCCGTTGGAGAGCATCCCCAGCCCCTTTATGCCGGAAGCTTGAGACCAGATGAAAGCTTCGGTAGCAGAATCCGACGAATCGCCAAAGCCGACGATATAGGTGCCGTCTGCGCTTGCTGCTTTGGCGCGGGAGCTGATACCGCCGACCAGAGTGCCCAAACTTTCGGCACTGGCACCATTGATCCAGCGGGTTGCCATGTCGCCGCCCATGTTGCCGTTTTCTGCATAACCGACGACCACATGACCGTCGGCGGAGACACCCAAGGCAAAGCTGTAGGTGCCGTCGCTCAGATAGCCCAGGTTGGTGAGATTGCCGGCGGAGTTCCAGGTTACCGCGGTGAAGTTACCCGTCAGACCATCATTTGCATAACCGGCAATCACGCTGCCGTCTGCCGAAACCCCGAGGGCCTCAGAGGTGAAGCCGTTGTTGAGCAGTTCCATCGCATGAATGCCGGTGCTGTTCCAACTAACAGCAATTACTTTACCGCTCACGCTATCCAGCGAGCTGCCCACGATGACACTGCCATCATTCGACGCCGCATTGGCTGTCGCTTCGTTGCCGAGGCTTGCCAGGTATTGCTTGCCGCCCAGCAGCGTCCATTGGAAAGCACTGGTGATGCCGGTAGAGCTGTTGGTCTGGCCACCTACAAGCATCTCACCGTCGCCCGATCCACCCAAGCGGCTGTTGTAACCATTGATCGAGGTACCCAGGGTAGGGGCGAAGACATCAATGCCATAGTTAGCGGCTTGGGCGGAAGGGGTGCTCAGGCCCAAACCGATAGCGGCAACCAGCAGGGAGAGGCGTGGGTTGAAGCGATTGTTCTTGTCGTGCATGGAGTAATTCGTCCTGGGATTTTGGGGGCGTTCCGAAAAAAAACTCGATAACATGGATTTATAATACTGGCAGATTTGATATCAAATCAATGGTATTTTTAAATTCGGCCAGCCACAACCAAAAAGCCCAATAAAATCAGGTAAATGAAACGGTTTAAACGTGGGGCGATAGCAGGTTTTCGCTTTATTACTCCTCGGTTTTCGAAGGACTTAAGATTCTGTCAGTATCGAATATGCAACCCTGTTCGGCATCACCAGGCTCAAGGCCACCGCAAGTGACCGCTACCCCCTGAGGAGAACAAACATGCTGAACGTCCCAAAAGCTCTGCTGGAAACTCGTGTCAAAAAAGAAACGCTGCATCGTTCTGGTAAGCGTCTGTTGTTGGAAATCGCGGGGGCTCTCCAGCTGTCGCCGGAGTCCTATGACGTTCGCTCTAACAAAGGCGGAAATGGGGTGATGGGCGAGGTGACACTTCATTCGGATGACCTGTACTTGATGGTTCACGTCGCGACTGGTGAGTTGCGGGTGATGTACCGAACCTGCAAAGGCCGAAAAGACTACTGCGGGGGGATGAACCACTACATCGGCGTGCCCGACCTGGCCAGCACCACTGCCAGTGAACGCTTCATGGCAAAGCTGAAGCAGATGTCCAGTCTGGGCATCCGTGAATCCAACCATCAGGCTGCCTGATCAAGGAGTTCGACATGTCGGAGAACCTGGTGCAGTTTCCAGAGGCTTTTGCGCAACGCATCAGCAAGATCATCGGCTACGAACCACCCGCCGTCGGCAACCAGGCTAATGGCTGGTTTGGTGGCTATGGATGTCGCTGGTGTGCGGCCTCTAAGGCGTGGTTCACGGTAGTGCCTTTCGATCAGCGGCAGGTGGCTGAGAAAGTGGCCCAGATGTTCCGTGAAACCGGATTGGTCGATGTGACAATCTCGAACGAGGGTGGCGTCTCTCAAGAAGAAGATGGAAAGGGCCTGCAAGTATCGGCTTACGTGTGAACAATGCAGTATCAGCCGCTCCTTCGGAGCGGTTTTTTTTCGCCTCCAGTTTGCTCGCGCCTGTGCACCATCACCGTAGGCAATGAAAACCTTCTAGGAGATCGACGACATGACGTACACAGACACTCTGGCTGCCTATCAGGCTCTTCTGGCTGGTAAACCCGGGCAAGCTTTACTGATTGGCCAGGACATGGCTTGCAGGCTTCAAGATGGGCATCTTGTTGGCGTATACCTCGACAAATCTGGCCAAGTAGAGAACGGGAGCGCGTTTGACTTTGACGTCAGCGCGTTTGATACCTCCCGCGGCTGTTGGGATTGCGATGACTCGACTTCGGCGATGATGGCGTGGATCACGTCACCAAAATTCGTGGCGTGCAGCGCTTAGTGAGATGGAGCCGCCCCCGTGGGATGGTTGCGCTCAACTCAGTCTAAATCTGCAACTGATAAATGATGCACACAGCCGTTCTCTTTCGCAGAGGACGGCTTCTTTTCTTGTGGGGCCGTGTTGTCCATCTCCATTTTGAAATGACAACGAACTGGAGCTTCACAATGCAAAACAATGATCAAACCTTGTCCCAAAACACTTCTGAAGCCGCCAAGGAGCTGAATGCTACTCCAATGGTTCTGACGGATGCAGCGGGTGAACATGTGCCTGCACCTTACGATCCGGCATTGCTGGCCTTCATTCACGAAGGAACGGAAATCCGAAATCCTTACGTTTCGCCAGATGGTCGCACCCTGGTAAACCCTGTCTCGGCTTACGGGTTCGTTGAATATCACACCGGCGGTGGGTGCATGGCGCTGATGCGTCCTCATACCGAAGGTCGCGTCTTGTACCTCACGCAGGATGGGATCTACATCGCAGATCCACAGGATTGGCGCGAGTGCGTGATCTCAGTTAGCGATGCCGAAGGCAACGATCTCGCCCACTGCGAGCTCGCAGCTGTCCCGTCGTCCAATGAAGCTGGCCACCAAAACGCGTGCGAAAACCCGTTTTGCCCTGAAGAGCTCAAACTTGAGTCCCCCGAGGCTTTGAAGAATCGGTACCGCGTGTGGGCGCAAGAGAACCTGGCAAATGATGATCTGGAGTTTGATGAGCAGGCTTCCGTGTCTCTGTGTGAGGGCGGGGCGTTCGTCCAGGCCAGAATATGGGTGCCGTTCCGAAATTTGCCGGCGCCACCAGATGACGCCGAAGAAGGCGTTTAACCCCCCAGCCGTCCTCATTCGTGAGGGCGGCTTTTTTCTGCCTACTTGCAAACGCTCCAAGGTCGATTGCTGGCTCATGTGAAACATCACAGGCCATACGTTCAATCACTCTGGAGTGCGCTTCATGGCTAACAAGCTTTCTCAAAATGTTCCGTCTTATGCGAAACCGCTGGTCGATGCGCTCGGTGATGGATACCGGTACTCGCCAGCAGAAATGTTTCGCTATTTTCTCAGCGCGGTGATGGAGGTTTGGGGATTCCAGCCCTGGTACCCAACTCCCGTAGAGGCTAGAGAACGGGTGATCATCGCAATTGGTTGCTATGACGACGTGGTGGCCAAGGAGGAGCCTTTCAAAGACATCCTTGGGGCGGTTTACGCCGAGCTCAGCAGCAAAGGTGGCAAACAGCTTTTGGGGCAGTTCTTCACGCCCTGGAACATTGCAGTGATGATGGCCAACTTTGATCCCGAGCCGGTATCAATGGCTCAAGGCCGAAAGGTACTCTCCGATCCTGCGTGTGGCAGTGGCGTAATGCTGCTGGCCAGGGCTAATCAAATTCTCGAAAACCATGGACCAGAAGAGTTGTTCCGGTGGAAGTTTTACGGCTGCGATCTGGACGCGATTTGCGCACGGATGACAGCCATACAGCTCGCCGCCAACTGTGCAGTGCACAGAGTTGAAATAGGAGAAATCCTGATCGTTCAAGGCAACACCCTCGCAAGCTCCGAAAACAAACAGGTGATCCTGCACGCCAGTTCCCCCCGGCGTCTGGCTTTGGCTTCATAATTCCAACTCTGAATCGAGAGAACCTCATGAAAATCCGCAATGTATTGGTAGTGCTGATGGGGCTTTGTGGTTTTTTACCGCTGATTGGTCAGGCTTCTGAAGCCACCGATGCAGTGATGGAAGTAGCCGCTACCCGGATGTCGACGGTTGTACGTGTCAACGGGCAAAACGTTCCTGTGATTTACGTGGGCCAGGTTGATGTCTGTGACTCTGTCGCAATTCAACATGCGTCAGATCGCTACGAGCACTTTCGTGTGTGTGACAACCAGGTAATCCCGCGCAACACTGTTTCCCCCAGTTGGACCGAAGAAGATGGTGGCCGGGCTGTTCTCGCCGCGGTGGTCAGCAACTCGATCCTGTTTGGAGAAGCGAGTCAGACAGACTCGAACGGTTACCTCATTTCAGCCCGTATCCTGGGTGGCTTGAGGACCGATTGTAAAAACGTTGAAGTCATCATCAGCTATGACGGGGACCTGGTCGACAGAGCTCTGAAAAGCGTATGTGGCAAACATAGATAACGCTTCACCGACCCTACCAATTAATGGTGGGGTTTTTTTTGATCAAAAACTCCATCTATGCGCTCGTGTCATGCATTCCCACCCTCTACACGCCCATGTGACGCATCCCTGCTGTACCAGGCCTTCGCAACGTCTGGCCCAACTTTCAGGAGAGTCACGATGCAAAACGCAATCAAAACATTGGTAAGCCATCAAGAAGTGCTGGACGGCTTCGATCAGTCAAAGCTTCCGATCGATCGCGATTCCATTCGCTCTCGCCGGCTACTGCGCATGATTGAACTGGTCGAGGTCCTCAGAACACCTGATAACCAACGGACCATGTGGCAGCTGCTGCTGGACGCAGGGGCTAACCCGGACTACATCCTCATGCGCGACTGTGACGATGATGTTCAAAATGGCCGCCGTCCGGCGATTCAGGTTCGGGTCAATACCTGCAAACACCGCGGATTTGTGGTGCTCGGATACGATGCTGACGATCGTGGTTTCAAACTGCTTTTGCAGGATGAAGGTACGTCGATTGCTCGCGTTACCGTCGAAAAAGTCAATGTTCGCAAGTTGGCCGAAGTCCTCGAGGATCTCGTTGACGACGGTACTCGCCGTTTACCCCAAGCCACAACCAACAACGCGGTGTCTTCCAACGCTGCCATTCAGGGCGACTATCTGCTTCGTCCTTAAAACGTTTCACCCGAGCCCACTCATTGAGTGGGCTTTTTTTTATCGGCGCGGTTACTCGACTTTAAACCCCGGCAAACCCTGAGCCGCACGCCATTCCTTGACTGTTTGGGTGATACCTTCGGCTGAATCATCCGCCTCATCTTCCGGGTAGAAGATCAGGTCAGAACCATCAGGGTGCTCGCTCACCTCTTCAAAGTGGAACACCAGCTTATCCACTTCTGGCTCCGTGCCATCGTGGCTTTTGATGCGCTGTAGCAGGGCGACGAATTCGCTTTCTGTGTATTCACTGAATGTATTTTTCATAATTTTTGCCGGTCTTCCTTGTGAATTTCAGCGTGACGTTTTGGAGTGGCTACGGAGAGGTTATCAACATCGTAAACGGCGCCGCCATGTTGTATGTGCTCTATGTGGTGGATCTCGTAACGACCATTTCCGCCGTTGCGTTCTGCTTTCGGTGCGAACGGAGAATTGCCTTTTGCAAGCCAGTCTTGGTTGGTGGGTTTGAACTGGCTGAGTAGTTCAGGATCGTTGCCTACGGCAGTCCAGAGTGCAGCCCGGAAGTCGTCAAAGCTCTTAAATTTTTGCCCCCGCAACTGATCGGCAATTCTCGTTGGTATTGGTGCGCCAAGTCCTGTGCCAGCGCCACCAAGCCAGATGCCGGAAACGTCTTGACCCTGCCCCGTGACCTCGCCGGATTCATGACGGGCGCTGACAACAATGTACAACGGCTGCACGCCAGAGCCGGCTGGGAACACCAGGATATAGTCGTTATAGGCGTCCGGGTAAATCGGGCTGACAATGATGTTGTCAGCCTGTTCGGTGGGTGGATAAATCCAAATCTGAGGTGCTTGAGGTGCACCCTCTAACGGTGGAATCCCCGAGATGCTGGACGGGTCAACGGCCGGCGTCCATATAAGCGTCACGCCGTTGCCAAAGTCGGCCACTTGCTTAGAGCCTTGAGCAACGAACTGCACTACAGGAATCATTTCCCATTCGCTGCGCTTCTGGGTGTTATACCCGTAGCCTTTCAAGGTTCCATCGGCCTGCTGTTCAATGTGCAGGCGGACACGCGTTCGGGCTTGCTTGAGTGACTGGAGCTGTTCTTCCGTGTATAGGCTGCTATCGCCCAAGCTCGAAGACCACAGCAACATAGCCAGTCCCCCTAGAGCTCCAGCAGCAACACCAGCAGTAACAACCCCAGCACCGCCCGCAGCGCTCGCCCCCGTCCCAGCGGCAACAGTTGTTCCGGCGGGGCAGAGGCCACCACAGGTCAAACTAGCAGCAGTAGCAGTTCCGCCTAATAGAAGTGTTCCCAGGGCAGTCGGTACGGCGCTACCACCGATCTTTTTGAGGGGAATATTCCCGTCTGCGTCTGTTTCACGACCTCCAAGAATGGCGAACTCGCCGTAGTTGGCCACTTTCTCAACAGGGATAAACCCGGCGGGTTTCTTGTAATCGATTACACCATCAGAGAGGTCACAGCTCTTTGCGAACACACAGCCCACGGTTTTGGGCTTTGCGTCATCCGTCGGTGGGAGGTCTTTGTATTCCGCCCAACGTTGGGCGTGGATATCAACAGGTTCAACGCCGCTATTGCGGTAGCCCTTCGGCGGGTTGGGTACGTATCCGCTCATTTGAGCTTCCTTTTCATCCTTGGGGAATCCAGCCTATAGCTGGGGCAGAATGACGTTACTTGGAAGCATTAGCGCAAGCTGTAGGACAAATCCATAATGTCATGCTCCGCTTTCCTTTCCATGTCATAGCTGGGGGCAGGATAACCGCTCTATTGCTAAGTACTGAATGGTGGCGATTGGCCGCTTGCCCGAGAGATCTGGAATCTCACAGCCAACCGATGCCCTAATTGCCGGCGCAGAAAGCTATACACCGATGTGAGTCATCTCCTCGAGCAAGTTCAAACCTTTCAGGAGAGACCCATGACAACGACATTTAAGATTCGATTGACTGAGACGAAACTGCGGACGATGGATATAGAGGTCGAAGCTGAAAATGAGGAAAGCGCCATAGCAGCAGCGTTGGTCGAATCCAAAATCACCGGCGACGCTGAATGGGATCTACAAGACGAGCCCATCACTGTAGACGCTGTGGTGGTCGATAAGGAAGAATCATAAATGTGTCCAGGCGCATCACACTGGAAATCGAACACCAATGTTCGAAGGATCTGAACGCATTACCGAAACCCACTTCTTGAGTGGGTTTTTTTCTGCGCGGGATTTGCCGTAGGCCGACAGCTCACCCAGGGCGGTTATCAACCATCAACCGGTCAGCCGGGTAGGGCTGCATGAAACTCATGGTTTGCTCGACGCTTGAATTGAGCCAGTCCGTGATCAGCCCATTGGGCAAAATAACGATGGAACGCTTTTCATCATTCGGTTTGTGAAACGCGTTCATGAAGGGGTGTGCGTCAGCGTTTATCGTCAGCATTGTGTAGGAGTGGACGACTTGCCCATCTTGGTCTTTCCACCTCTCCCAGAGACCCGCGACCGCCATAACACCGCCATCGGTACGGGTGATCCTGGTAGGAACTGCTTTACCGCTTCGCCAGTCCGGCTCAAAAAAGGCGGAAATGGGGATGATGCACTTTTGTCCCTTTTTCCAGGCTGACTTGAACGATGGTTTGGTACTTGCCGTTTCTGAACGGCAGTTGTAGGTCTGACGTCCTAGTTTGCGATCCTTCGCCCAAAACGGTAGCAAGCCGAACTGGCCAGTGAGGGCTTCAAGCTCGGGCAGATCGTCCTCGCGCGCCTCCTCAGGACGCAGGCGGATGAAGGGCCCCATGTAGGTTGGCCACAAGTCTATTGGCAATTGTGAATCGGGGGCCACGCCGAAGCCGGCCAGCAAGCGCTCGTTCTCTGGTGCCTCGTAGTGGGAGCACATATAGGGGATCCTTTCTTGTGTCGTTCACAGCATAGACCGCATCCTGCGCAGAATTGTTTGATTGTTCCTTTGTATTTGGCACAAAAAAACCGCTGACCGAAAGGCCAGCGGTGGGTACAACGTTATTCAGCTACGAGCGCTGTGTGTATGGAACGTTACCTCATCCATGCAAGCAAAGAGGGTGCCCACGCGTTCCTGAAACAGGTGCAGAGCGATCTGTTTAAAGCGTACCTCGGTATCAGATGAGGGGGTATCGTCGAAGGTAAAACAGACTTTGCCACCGTACTTGCCTTGGTTGTACTGCGGCTGGATGTCGACGGTGGCCAACAGCTTTCCTTTCTGCTTGATGTGCCGGCCTTGGAATTCGAAGGCACATGTCTTTATCAGCTCTCGGGCCTTCGCCGCGGTGATGGGTTTGATATCCGCATCGCCGTCAGGCAGCAAAGTGATTTCATAGGTTTGCACCTTCTCGAACGAGTTGAGTGCGCATTCAACAAACTCGGTAGTCCGCGGATGCAGACCGATCGAGGCGAGATGCGTACCGTTCTCGCGGAGGACCCAGACGTAGCGACCACCCACCGTGCCAGTGTTGGCCAGGTGATCGCGATCGAACTGATAGAAGTCCTGGCGGTAGCCGGTGAGGATGCACTGCTCGGATTCAACGATGGCGGTCATGCGATCAAAGGCGTTCTGAAACTTCATGGTTCATCTCCTGAAAGGTTTGCGTTACCCATCGAGATGCAACACATGCGCGTACAAACCTGAGTGGCCCCGGGCGACGTGTAATCGCCTGTTCGTCATACCTGATTGCAAGTTCAATCAATCAGGAAGCTCCCCCAGAATGAAAACTCCCAAAGGCTATGTCTCAGTAACCCACCTTCAAGACCTGCTGTCGGCTCTCATTGCGCACAACGATGAACTCGATGAGGCTGAGCGTCCCCCAGAAGGTGATGATTACAACGACATCTACAACATGTCCGTCGCCAAACTGAGTGCATTGATCAACGATGCCGGCTCGGCTTCCCCAGAGGAGGCGAGTTGCGCTGAAACGATCACCATTAACCAGGTGCGCACCGAACCCCAAACCCAACCGACCTATCAGGTTGGCGCGGTATTGATGGCAATCGTTTTGCGCATTCGCCTCGCTGATGCGCGTGCCCTTGTCGCTGCGTATGAGCGGTGCTGGCAGGAGCAAGCTAACGGTAATGCCGGGAGCCAGAATCGAGTCAGCAATGACTTTGCCAAGCTCACCCAAGAAATCGCCGGCAGGATGGTGGCGAGTGATCGTCAGTACGTAGAAACGCTGTTGGCGCCGCCGCAGTTCAAGCAGACCGCATAACCCACCCTAAGCCCGGCTCTTATGCCGGGCTTTTTCATTTTCCAAACCCATGTTGCCCATCTCCAGCTACACAGCTAACAGGAGATCCCAAATGTCCCACTTCCAGAAGAAAATCGATCGACGCAGTAAAGAGTCGATGGTTCAGTTTCTCAAAGACCATTTTCGCTACAACACCATGAACAGTTGGAACGGTTCGACCAGTTATGCGCACTGCATCAAGCTGCATAACCTGGGGCTTACGGCCGAGCAACTGGACAAGGCATACGACGTAATCCGCACCGATATCTGGGATGAACTCGATGTTCAGATCCAGGACTTCGTCACCCAGATGCACGGGGCTTACACGATCGGAACCAATGGCCGTTCAAGTGGGTACCTGGTGCTTTACAGTAGCGAATGGAAATCGACGGGCTACAAGTCCTATTGCCGTACCTGTTACCAGCGCAACTATCAAGCCTGCGGCAACACCGACGGTGACAATACCTGTGGCGCATGTCGCGCAACCGGTGACCAAGGACGAGTGAACTACGCAACACCGCCCCGCCAACTCAGTGTCTCTTCTGCCGGCATCGACGACGATCTGGATTTCGAAGACTGGTCGATGGAGCAGTTGAAGGCTCGCGTCAATGTCGTTGAGGCGTTTGACAGCGCCTGTGATGACATTCGTGTGGCCTTTCTGGACATGCTGGAAATGGACGTGGTTGAAGAAACGATCATGGTTCCTGAAAAACGCTACGTCCTCCAGGCGTCGCATGCACAATAACCCCACGACCGCTGGCCTTTTGGCTGGCGGTTTTTTTTTGGCAGAGCGGGGTGGTCGGCGAGGATTGTGTCCAAGGCTATTGATTGCCACTATGGATTAATGCCGCAACTCAGCGCGAACCGGTCAAGGGCATTCGGGCTGACGTCGAGCACACCAAAATTCCGTACGCATGAACAATGGAAGCCTCATGAGAGCAATGCTTTTCGCAGTAGTAGCAACCCTGTCTAGTCACGCCTTGGCGGCTGATTCCATCTACATCAACACTGAGCTGACGCGTAACGGTGTGACTGTCGATAATTTTGCCGGTCTCACCACTGGCGGCTTCACACAGCCACACCGCAATGTCGAGGTCATCAAGTACAGAGACGGCATCGTAAAAGGCAAGGTAGTAATGGCGCAGTTGGAGGTTGGCACCACGGCATCCATCACGCCGGTTGTCACCAGCGACGGAAGTATTCAGGTGGTGTTCGACATGAACTACGTTCGCCTGGATGAGATGCCCACAGCCAACCTCGGGGGTACGTACATCGACCAACCGAAAACGGAAGGCGTTAGGTTTGCTCACACGGATACCATTCCTAACGGTGGAAAGCAGGAATACAAATCCATCGAGAACGGGGTTACGTATATTTATACCGTATCGGCCACAAAGCAGTGATCATTGAGCACCCTGTTTACCTTTGAGTTCACCGCAGCCATTCATGGAAACACAGGACCTCGACAAATGAGTCAGCTTCTCGGAACGTTACTCACCACTGTCGAACAGTGGCGAATCCGCAATCCGGATCGCCATGGTGGTGTGGTGCTGGTTTGGCAGGGTGAGGTGTATGGATGAAGAATAAACTACGGGACGCGGTCCACGAACGTCCCGGGGCCTACGCAGTGGATGAGGCCGGTCACGTATTCATTGCAGAGGGTGGCGATGACCGAAACGGTGCCAAATGTTGGGTTGTGGTCGACCTGGCCATCTGAACCCGGGAACGATCACCTGGTCGTTCTCGGCGATCACAAAAAAGCCCCGACCGAAGTCAGGGCTGGTGGAGCGTTTAAAGGAATCTGTGCAGCTTATGCCGCCACAGGTTTAGTGATCTGTTCCAGAATGTCCTCGAGCGGCATGCTCGACAGGGTTTTTAGATCATCGTTGTCATCGAGCAACCGGGCACGCAAGGTGTCCAGGTAGGCGTCGAGTTGAGTGCGGGTATGCAGCTTGATGGAAATCATCAGCAGCCTGAAGGCCAGCTCAGCTTCGTTTTCCAGGTTGTCGGTGCGGTTAACGTAGTCCTTGAGGAAATCCAGGATCTCCCCAGTCCACGGAATCAAACCGAGATCTTCATCTGCTGCATCGTCGCCGATCGACAGTTGTGCTCCGTAGCCAGCGTTCAAACCCTCGCTGACGGCGTTGAGTGCCGGCGTCAAGGTTTCCCAGTCATAGCCTTCATCTTCGTCGGACTGCTGATTCAATTTATGCAGCGTTCGCAGAGCGTTGTACTGCGCCGGAAACAAGAAGTGCATTAACGCTTTTGGACCTTGCGCGACGACTGCCGAGAGGCTGGCAACCACCGCTTTTTCCTCGATCAGATCCGGGTTGCCAGCAGCCAGTGCGAACACCTGCTGAAGGGCCGATTCGATCACCGCCGACGGTGCGTCTTCCGGCGTGAGGACTTTCATCTGGATGAACTGGAGTATCACCGATTCGCCCCAGCTGTTGTTGCAGTGAAACGAGTCGCCAACCCAATTGCCGTCGGCGATGCCTTTTTCCGTGATGATGGTATGACAGCGTCCTTGGTTACCCCAGATCAATTGCAGCACCAGGTCATCAACCAGAGGTTCCGGGGCATCCAGCTGCACTGAGCAGCACTCAGTGTGCCCCGATTTCAATGTCAGACGTACGTGACAAGCCGCGGCGGCGATGCGGATGAAGCTGTTGCGCTTATTCGAGTGAGTCATGTGTAGCCCCTGAAAGAAAGTTGAACGTGCACCTCAGGGATGCATCACAGGGGCGTGTAGCGGGGGAGGTGCCTCCTTTCTGTTCGGTGCCTTGGCTTTTGCTTTGGCACCAGTTGCGACTTGGCCACGTCGCTGGCCAGCGCCTAACACAGCAGCATTGCTCACCTTTTCCAGTGTTAAAACAGGCATGCAGGGTGCCAAAACCTCCGCTAGAATCCCATTTCAGCCACATGCAATTAACAGTCAGAGCTTCATCTTCCTGACCGAGGCCTGGACCTGCGGAGTGAACCATGAGTGCGCACGACGACCTGTTCAAAACCGACCCAACTGCCTGGGATACCGATCCCAAGGCCACGTTTGAGCAGTGGATGAGCCAGCAGCCAGGCCGCGGCACCTCACGCGCTCACATCAGAATCTCATCCGCCGAGGTCTATCGAGCTCAATGGGGTCGCTTTGTCGCCTGGATTGAGCAAAAGGGCATTAAATTGAGCGAAGTGGATTCAGTCGCCATCAGCGCGTTCCTGGAAAGCTTGGACAACAATCGGCCGCAGCGTGACCGGTACCGCAAGTTGATCCAGCGGGTGCTGGCCGACTTGATCAAGAACACCGCCGAAGTGGGCTTCCTGAACCCGGCCGCACAGGCAATGCGTGAAGAAGGAGCAAAATGGAAGGAAGCGGATGGAAACCTGCCTACGAGCTTTCTCAATCAGGCTGAGCGAGCTTTGCTGGCCAATCACCTGATTTCGCCGATCACCGCGGAGAAAGAGCGTGATCAATGGCGTGAAGCGCGGGATCGGGCGATCGTTGGTTCGTGCGTGGGGGCTGGGCTCAAGGTCGCTGAAATCGTGGCTCTGACTGTTAATTGCATCGACTTGCGTGGAGACCATTGGATTACCCTGCGCGACAAACGATCGCAGTTTTCCCACAAGACTCGGCCGTTCGACTATGCCGTTCAGGCACTCACCACCTGGTTGCATCATCGGGAGAGGATGGCCACTGAAGGGAATTTGCTGTTTCCCTCGGACATCAAAACCATCATCAAAAATGGCAAGCCCGTCACCAGCATTCACCCGTCCACAATCGTGCGCATCACAGAGTCGGTGATCGAAGAGTCGGGGGTCAAAGCGTTACGAGGAGATGAGCATCGCGCCAGCCCGCAAACGTTGCGTAACTCGTACGCGGCGGAAATGTTTGAACAGGGAGAGTCGCCGGCGCATGTCGCCCATCTAATGGGCTTTGTTCAAATCGTCTCAGCTGAACGGTTGTTCGCATCCTGGCAGATGTGGCGCAACAGCTGAAGAGCACAATACAGAGGAAAAGCAGTAATGCAGCAGCCCCAAACCGAGTGCTATAGAAGGGTGCCAGTGTCGCGAAGGGAAGTTATGATGGCGCAGAAACGAAAACACCGGCTCTAGGCCGGTGCGGATGTTTCGTAGGTCTTTGTGAAGGGTCGTAGGCAAGCCCATTGGAGCCCCACACCAACCTTAGGCATCAGGATATTCATGGTTGACGCACGTGTCAACCCACAGCAGGTATAGGAAATTCCTAAGGGACCAGAATGCCCAAAAGCTTGATCTATCGTCCAGTCCTTATCGACGGCCTGATAACCAACCACCGCATCGGCAGCTATGCACGGGTCTTTAATACCCGGAACGACCTTGAGTTGATGGGCGTCTACCTGTGGAACTTGAGCGTGTGTGCGGCATTGTATCCACTCGTTAGCTCCGCGGAAGTGACGCTTCGCAATGCGATCGACGCGGCGCTTACGGGAGATTTGGGCCGATTTTGGTGGAAAAAGACGAAACTCCACTACAAATCATTTGTTCCCAACACCAATGCTCCCTATCCGGTTAATTTTCTCTACGGGAATTTTGATACTGCTGCCGGGGCGGTGATCAGGGAAGCAAGAGTCCGACACAACCGAAACCGTCATACGCCGCTGCACCACGAAGTCGTTTCAAAAACAGAATTCTCCACCTGGGAGTTCATCCTTGATGCCGAGTTCATGGGGAACAATCTTATCTGGCCAAAGAATCTCGGTAAGGTTTTCACTGGGCCTTGGCCGTCGCAACAAGCGTCGACGACACTCACGTACCTGAAAGACCTGGTGACAACCGTCAGGGAGTTCCGGAACAGGTTGTTCCATCATGAACCGGCATGGAAACGCTTCGGGGTACTCAACGAAGCCAACGCTCTTGCCCACCTGGTTGAAAAAATCAGAAAAATTGAGGAATTAATTACCCTCATTTCACCTGAGAAAACCGAGCTTTTGCGCAAAAACGGCATTCTGCAACGCGCATACAGTGCCTGCACGTCTGCGGAGATAAGAAGACACCAGCACGCGGGCGTTATTCATAAAGTGGCCAGTATGAGCAAGCTGGCACACGTCGTCGAGCTGGCGCATCTCAACAGTACGATGGAAAAAATCTGCATTTACGGAAAATCCAAGCGGGTGTTCACGATCAGCTAGGCGGTTTGGCTACGCAATTCGGGTGAAGGGGGCGATCGGCGCCCCCAAACGGCCACTCCCTCAAGCCAGCCCATCCCCGAAGATCACGATCTCCCGGCCGAACCGGTGACCGGCAGATCCCCCAGCAAGTTGAGCCCGGTGGTTTTTACGAAGGTGGCGTAGTCCATCGGCCGTTCAACCCGAGTTTCAGCATTCGGGAGCACGTACGCCCAGGCACGTTTAGACGAAGCGTCGTAAACCAGCTTGAACAAGCGCGTCGGGACCCAGACCTTGTTATCGCCGATAGTCGTGTACCCAGGGTCGAAGAGCGGGCCTGTGAACACATAGACACTACCACCAGCACGCTGGGCGAACTTGCGCACGTCGGATTCTAATTTCGACCAGGCCGTTCTGTTATTGCTGGAGTTCTGCGCGACCATATTCGACAGCGCAAAAGACTGAGCCATTGAGCGGTGATCTGGTGCGTCTCCAGCTGGGCTTTGATGCCCTCGATCCAGCCCTGTGCCGCGGTAATCGCTCAGCTCCGCCCGGCCATTCTTGGGGATACGAGGGTCAGGGTAGAATTGGTTAGTCCGTTCTTCACCCTTGGCATCTCGTAGCTGCGCAGCATCAAGCCGCTCGACCACAACCAGTGGCGTCTTACTCGTTTGCGAGTAAACAACGGCGAAGCTATCGGAGCACAGTGCCATTGGCTTCATGGCCGCGGGCACGCTGGCCACGTTGATCGGCCTGGCGGCCGGGAACAGATCGGCACAACCGTCGAATGAGGCCTGTTTCTGCTGACTGGAGTAGAGCGCGAGCGCCTCGCTCTGGCCGATAGTCCCCGAACGGTAGCTGCCCTTTTCTTCCTGGGCATTGGGCAGCTTGATGAAATCCATCAAACCGCGAGCTTCGGCTGCGCCAGCCGACAGCATTACAAGGGCCGAAAGCCCGACAGCAAGTTTGCTTAGCTTCATGCGTGAGTTCTTCGAGATTGATAAGCGGAATACTGACCGCAGCACCGGTGAACAGCAGCGCCCTGTACCGGCAGCAACTGATTTGTAGAAACCGTATGGGGTAGACCGGGCAGGGTAGTGGCTACCGGCACAGCCGAGGGAAGGTAAGCAGGTAAAAGCATGGTCGATTGCCGGCTGTGCTGAATTTGAAGCATAACAGGTACGCATACCAAATTCAGTCCGGGCCAACTGTTTTTCTCAAACGCCAGAAACCACAAGGCCCACTACATGTAGCGGGCCTTGTGGTCGCAAGTTCAACCTTTCGGTTGATTTCCCAGCCTTTCAGGAGATTGGGTCGTTTGAGGCGTTTCCGCCTGCTTGGGGCCTATTAAACACAGAATTTATGGCTGATGCAACACGCATCTATAAAATATTTTCTCACTCGCGCATCCAGTCCCTGCGCCATTTATACAGGCTATACGGGGTTTAAGCCTGGATTCCCCCCACGGCACCCACCACAAAACCGCTCACACCAATCCTAGGAAGCGTCAAATAGATTCTCTCAGTATTCAAAAAGAAAAAGAAAAGGCAGAATCCGAAATAACACGTACCGGTATTCCCAACCCGTCGCCTTTTCTACATGAGGATCATCACATGAAGCTTTTCTATTCCGACAAATTTTCTGAGCCTCAAGGGGGCTCACCCTATTTGGCAATGCTTGCCTTCGTGGTTCTCTATTACGTTCTTACCACGGTTATTGGCCTTTTGGTTGGCGGGCCCGCCGGTCACGAAATTTGTGGCGATTGGTGGGTCGGTACCTTTATCGGAATTTTGCCAACGTCAAGCAGGTACGGGATCAAAATCGGGAGGCTGAGAGCCTTACTGTTGCTGGCGGTTGCGGCCGCATTTCTCTACTACGCCAAAAGCATTACCGGGGTTGTGGTTCCTTTCACGCCCGCGGACCCAATGGGGACCATCGAAATTGTGGCCGCTCTCGGTGCCGAAATAATCATCGGCCTAATCTGTGTGAAATTGGTTGGACAGTTCGTATGGAAAGGCTTCCTTGGAAACCTTTTTTCATAGCGCTGAAGGGTGCACGTGTCAGTAGGACACGTGCCATGGCTCATCCTTATCGTTTGGTGCGCGACATCTCCGAATACCAGGTCCACGCAAGACCTGCTAACCCTCAGGAGACGCACCATGACCAACCCGAAAACTGTTCAAGCTCAAACTGTTTTGCTGGTCGAAAACCGTGAGCAAGCAACCATCCTCGCCGCACTACGTCACTATCAGCAAGCGCTGCTCAGCAACCGACCTGGCTTAACCGAGTTTATCGAGATCGCAACTGACAGCGGAGCTGTTCTGCCCCTGTCCGCTGATGAAATTGGCGATCTCTGCGAGACCGTCAACTTCGGTACTGAGCTTGACCAGGTACAGGACTTCATCGACTGGACATCGCCTCACAAGGCGGCATTCACACGATTGGTCGACCAGATGAACAACCAGGGCTGGCGCTCGACCCGCGTGCACAACGGCGAATACTGGACGGATCTGTCTGCCGATATAACACCTGAAGCCATTTACAAAAATCACCTCGGCGAGATGAATTTTCAGATCGAGTTCTCGCTCAAACTGGACCCCTCTAACACAGGGCACTGGCAGATCGCTCCGAAGGACTCTGTCGGCCTTACCTGTTTCGGTGGCACCCCGTCGTTTCTGGACGCGACCCATGCGGCAACAAGCAACGTGTTTGGCGAGTGAGGTGTGTGAATGCACCCAATCATCGCCGCGTCCAGACTGATGAACAACGCTCAGATCACAAGGAAGGCCGCCATTCATGCAAATGCGACGACGATCTTTCTGTGGGAGCTTTCCACCGGTGACACACTTGAGCTCGTTCGGACCTGTTCAGGTTTCAGCTCTACGGAACTCAAACACCACCCCTTCAACGATCGCATCAACTACTACCAGGAACGCAGCCGCGCAAAAGTGACTGGCTGCTACCAGCAGCAAGCCTGACACAAACCGATCCACACGCCCGGCACAGCCCGGGCTTTTTTTCGCCCAGAAATTACAGCCGCTTGATTTTCATATCCGTTGGCAAGTCAACGCGTACTTCAGGCCGGACCTGACGACGCATCAACCAGCCTTTCAATTGGACAATCCACATGTCGACCCAACACAGCGCAGCAGAAATGCGCAACAAAATACTTAAGCACCTGGAGAAGGGCGCGGGCATTTATGCCACTCACCCAACCGCCCTTGGCGAACGCTACTTCAAAGCCCGCGTGTCCGGCGACAACCTTGAAGTTTGGAATGGATACAGCTGGTTCGAGGTACCCCGCGGCACCCAGTTCAACAACGGGCATGGCTCAAGCGGAAACCTGTTCACTTACTAATGCCGACGCACCACGTCACCAATCACTTTCGCAAGAGTGGTTTGGCACCAACTTTCAGGAAAAAATTTGACATGAAATCCAACCGGACCCCGTACACCCAACTGGGCAACACCATCAATGCCGTTACCGTTTCCTTCTGCGTCGGCCGTACCAAGCATGAGGTTCATGTTCCAGCCGGCACTCGCTGCTGTCTGCTGGATGGACCTAACCAGCGCTGGGTGGTCGATGACCTGAGCTTCATCGATTCCAAAAGCGGTGTCTTCACTGACGCCTCGAACTACGGCATTCCAATCGACCCTCAGAATCTCACGAACATTCGCCCGTCGACGGTTTAACGCTATTCACACCCCCGTCACCAATTCTGGTGCGGGGGTTTTTCTTTGCGCGGTGAAACCGATTGGGCAACTGCTGATCTGGGTTCAGCCATAGGTGCTCACCCTAAGTAGTGTGTGTTTAGGCTCCTCGAACCCAGATCAGAATTGTAAATAATACTGGCGGCGTATGGTCTTGTGTTATTCGTATTGTTAGTATGGCATCACACGTACGCATAATCCTGTAACAGACCAATTCAAATCTGAGGTACTCGATGAAGAAGCTTGCACTCGCAATCGCCCTCGCCAGCTGTTCGCTGGCTGTTTTCGCTGACGAAGCCGCCCCAACCCAAGCGCCAGCCGCCGCCGTCGCTACGACCACCGTTGCCCAGGTTGCCCCGACCGCTGCACCACAAGTCGCCGCTCCAGCAACCCCAGCAGCTCCGGTTGCCGCGGCGGCGCCAGCACCGGCCGACCTCGAAACCCTGGCCGTTCTCAACGGTCTGCGTCAGAAGTATCCCGCAACCAACTTTACCAGCGTCGTCAAAGCACCTCTGGCCGGTATTTTCGAAATCACCATGGGCAAAAACATCGCCTACACGGACGCCGAAGGCCGCTACCTGATGTTCGGAAGCCTGTACGACATGCAAACCCGGCAGGACCTGACCGCCCCAAAACGAGCAGCGGCGGAAAAGGTTGATGTGACCAAGTTCCCGCTCGCCGACGCATTTACCCGCGTTAAGGGCGATGGCTCCCGCAAAATCTACCTGTTTACCGACCCCGACTGCCCTTACTGCCACGACCTCGAGAACAAGGTCTTCACCCAGCTCGACAACGTGACGATCTACACCTTCATGTTCCCGATCGAGTCGCTGCACCCTCAGGCCAAGGCGAAAGCCGAATCCATCTGGTGCTTGCCTGAAGCAGACCGCGCCGCCGCCTGGGACACTATGATGAAAGGCGTCATGCCGGCACCGTCCAAATGCGCCAACCCCATCGAACGCAACATCGGCCTGGCAGAAAGCCTCGGCGTCAACGGCACCCCAACCATGTTCAGCGAAGACGGTCGAAAGATGCCGGGATTGGGCACGCTTGAACGCCTGGAGTCGTGGCTGAAGGGTGGCGCATAAGCCGGAACCCAGCACTTGATCCTCTCGTGGCCATCTCGATGGCCACGTTGTTTTTGGACACCTCAGATCTCACCTTGGGACGCCCACGGGCGAACCTATCTGGAGTTGCGATGAAGCTACGCCGCCTTTGTGCCATTGCCTTCGTTCCCGCTCTCTATCTCACCTCATTCAACCTGCATGCTGAACAGCTGGGCCAATATGGCAACACCTGGGATGTCCAAGAGCAGGATGCAATCGACATGATCAAAGGTCGGTTGGGTGACATGGAGAAGAAAGGGGACCTGTCGAAATACTGGAACAACTACCGGGACCAGCAGCTGTCCGGGCTAGAAAACCCCAAACCCCTCGCCGGAATCGAAGAGGTGGTCGAACCGCAAATTCGCATGTACGACCCGACCTACACCTATGCCGAGACCGTTAAAGACCATCTCGGTAACGTGCTGGTCCCGGCCGGTACCAAGATCAACCCGCTCGATTACATCTCACTGAGCAAAGCAATCATCTTTATTGACGGCCGCGACCCCAAACAACTCGCCTACGCCAAGAAGCGCACCGATGAGCACCCACGGGACAAGGTAATACTCGTGGCGGGGTCCTTTCTGAAGCTGAATCGCGAGTGGGGGCGCCCGGTCTACTTCGACCAGCGGGGCATCCTGACCAAGAAGTTCGGCATTGAGCGTGTGCCAGCCGTGATCACCCAGCAGGGCCGGCAACTCCAGATCGAGGAGCTCAAGCTATGAAAAAGACTTTTATGGCTTTTGGCTTCTTGATCACCGGGCTTCTCAGCTCTCTCAGCGTCAACGCCGACGAGATCTGTACCGGCAAGTTTCCAAATCTCATCACTGACGTCTGCTGGTCCTGCATGTTTCCGATCAAGCTTTTCGGCTCGACCAACCTGGTTTCGGATGGCCAGGAAGACTTTGACAGCGGCGGCGGCTCAAGTCCGTTCTGCTTTTGCGGCAACCCGCCCAAGGTGGGGATCCCAACGTCATTCTGGGAATTCGACATGATGACGGACGTCACCACGGTACCTGGTTGCTTTCCGCTGCTCGGCGGTGTCCGGGTAAACGTCGGTGTGAACTCGGACGCATTCGGGCAAATTTCCGATGATCAGGGTGGCGGCATCTCCAGCACTCGCGACTCGTTCATGCAGGTCAACTTTTACCTCAACCCTGCCATGTATGTGATGGGGGCGATTCTGGATGACACCTGCATGGACCAGCGCGGCATGGACGTCCCTTGGGTCTCGTTTGCCGACCCCACGCATAACGATGACGAGCTCGCCGGGATCCTCACACCGTATGCCTTCCCGTTCGGCAGCATGGTAGCGATCGGGGCAATGTCCGCCGACGCGGTGGCAGCGGCGGCAGGGTTCCCGCTCTCGACCATCTTCTGGGCTGCCGGCTCGTACGGCCACATGTACCCCCTGACCGGTCATAACGAAGCGCATTTGAGCATGGAGCAGACCGCCCGGTTACAGACGACCCGAATCCTCGCCAAATTGCACGCGGCGGGAACGCAGTGGGCAGCAATGGGCAGCGGTGCCATGTGTGGCTATTACCCACAGATCATCATGGACAAGCGCCAGTACAAGTTCACACGTCTGTACCCAAAACCCGAAACAGCAAAGATCGATGGCAAATGCTGTGGCCCCATTGGGCGCTCCACCATTCTGACCGAATCGAATACAGAGTTTCCAATTCCCGGTTACAAGGACTTTGGCTATGGCATTTTCCGTAAACGCGACTGCTGCGGCGGCGTTACTCTTGGCAACTAGCGTTATGAGCCTGGGCGTCGGCGCCCAATCGCTGGCAATGCCGTCCGATGCAGAGCTGCAAAAGCTGATGGGCGAGCAGTCAGCGGCAAGGGCCGCCACCCTGGGTGGCAAGATCGATCCCGTGAAAGCAGGGACCTTCAAAACTACCGTGCCGGTGATCAACGCTCCGCCGCCGACCAAGACGGAGACGCTGGACGACGTTGTTGCGCGTTATAACAACGCGAAAAACGAATCGAAAGCTAAGCCCGGCCAGAGTGACTTCATCATCTTCGTCTCGTTCTCGATGCCGAAGGACATCCTCATGGATCTCACCCGCCAGGCTAAAGAAACGGGTGCTGTGCTGGTGGTCCGCGGCTTCGTCAACGGCTCCATGATGCAGACCAAACAAGCCGCATTGGACGTGAACAAAGCGGGCGTTCCTTGGGAGGTCAACCCTGAGCTGTTCAAGGCGTTCAAGGTTGAGGCGGTTCCAACGTTCGTTGTTGCAAGCGCCGAGGCCGAGTCAGTCCTCGACACTGGTTGTTCACCCGATGCGACGTACACCTCGGTGACCGGCAACATCTCTGCCCAGTTGGCATTGGACACGATACGCCTTCGTGGCCAACCAACGATCGCAAAAATGGCAGAGAACAAGCTGGCACAGATTCGCCAGCGAAACGCACCAGGATCGGTTCAGTAACTTTGGCCTTATGCCCTACGCAGTAGGGCATTCCGAAATACCGTTCGTGAAACTCATACCGAAAGGAACAGTGCTATGTCCGATAAGTACAAATGGGAAGTCATCATTAATGGCGTAACTGTCGGTTCCCTAAGTGAAAATGAACTCAGCCAGATCGACAAAGCTGTTCAACAGGACAGACGACTGTACCTCGCGCAGTTTGTAAACCTCATCTACATCATCTGGAGCGCAATGACCCAAGCAATCCACATCACGCCATTGGCGCTGATGACATGGGCATTTGGCTTTGCTTGCTCTGATCCAGAAGGGTTCACCACTGCTATCACCACAAACCCGGCCCAGCTTTATATCGGGTGGGTAATTGGGGCTTTAGGTGCAGCAGTGTTAGTAGTATTTGCTTCGGCTGGATTCGGATTTACGCACCTGAACTACGAAAACAAATTCAACGCTCGCAAGGAACGGTTGATCCGAAGCCTGCTCAAGGTTCCAGCAAAAGGCGACTTGACGTTGTGCGGGGTTGAATGTGAGTCAGCGGCAGCTGCCTAAATAGCAACTGAGTAACTTTGTAGGCTGAACAGTTGTTTGATTGTTCGCACTCGATAGAACTAATCAATCCTGACTTTAATGCCTCCTTGTGAGGCATTTTTTTGGACGACAACAAAATGCAAAATCTGCTAACCAAAGAGGACCACGAGTGGCTCCACGGGCTGGGTCTCAACCTGAGCACCTGGCGTGAACTCACCTGCGCAAAATTCAAAAAAGGTGCTACATCTGGCGAGCTGATGAGCATTGCTCGCGACGGTTGCATCTACCGGGACGGTGCATGGGTTAACGCCGGCGACGTTGCTGAAGAGGTTTCCAAATCAATCACCTGGAACGCCCAGGTATTTGAAGCATGGAACTACGGCTTCGCCTGCAAAATTCACGCGATCTGCGCAACATTGTCGAGTTTTGATGCGGACATCTTGCTTATCGCGTCAGGCTTCGACAAACAGGACTTAAGTGAACTCAGTAGGGCATCCAGCGAAGCTGTAGCTGAGGCTTATCGCGACCTCTACGGAGAGGGAGAAGAGGACGAGGAGTACTGTGATGAATGAGCCCCTGGTCGCCGAGCATCCAACCCCGCCTGTAAACCGGCATTGGGCATTAGCTGTGATACTCCTGTTGCCCGTGTTGGCCATCGTCTGCATTGACATAGTGCTGATCTATTTCCAAATCACCTATGCACCATCCAGCACCGTGGCCAGCGACGTGTCTCACTCAGTTCTAACAAACACCGCCTGGGTGCTGGACAAAATCTCCGTAGGCGGGGGAACGGTTCTGTTTGTGGTAACTCTTGAACTCCTGTTTTTTGTGCAATCGTTGAGACAATTCCTACTCTGCGCTGTGGCGCTTACGGTACACCTTGCCACCGTCTACTTCGTGGATCCCGCGGTGCTTACACCCCCTCATAGCTGTGAAGGCGCAGGGCCTTTACTGGTAGGTCAATCGAAAGGCGAAAAAAAAACCCGGACACTGTGTCCGGGTTTTGTACATCGTTAAACAATCTGAGCCAGTCTACCAGCGCCAAACGCAGCTCGCCGGCTCAGACGATCCCATTGAGCATCGGTTACAAGCACACTGCTACGAGCTTTGACGTACCCATTAACGGTCTGGCGGTAATTCAAGCGGACCAAACCAGCGGTCACACTCGGAACACCTTCCAGCTCGTACACGTTCATAAACCCATCAACATCGACGGTGGTCGTAGTCACGATCTGAGCGTGGAACATTTTCAAATAGCAGGCTTTCCCCAACAGAAAAACAAGTTCGCCAATCAGCTTGGCCTGCTTCATTACAGCCTGGGATTTCAGGTTCAGCTTCAGGCTGAGGGACTGGGCTTTACGTTGGAATACGGCAGTGTCAAAAGTCAGTTTCATGGTCATTCTCCCGGAGTGTGTGCTAAGCCTTGCGTATGCCTAGTAACCGGTAATGCGCATCACGCTCTTACAATCAACACGCCTTCGTTAACCTTCGCTTGCCTCCTCTCCGCCCAACGCCTCAAGCAACGACGGCACCAGTTTTGTCAGCTGTGCGGTGTAGACCAAGAACATTGCGGAAAATGCCGCTTCCTCATCTTCCTCGTCGGGTATCTCGCCCTTGACGCTATCCAGGAAAGTAATTTTCTTGACCTGCGATTTGTCGGTCAGAAAAAACGCTACCCGTTCATCCCAGGTCATCGCGAGTTTTGTGGGGCGGCGCCCCTCAAGAATGTGTTGCCGCACTTCATCGCGCTCGAGGCTGAGCTGTGCGTAATGGACCTTGGATTTTTCGATGTCGAGTCCTTGCAGATACACCTCTCTGTCGACGGTGAACTCATCAGGCGCCTCGTTGTTCATCAACCAGGTGGCCATTGCAGATCCGGGGTCCATGCTGGTGCGGATTAACGACGCCGGAATTGCGATGACCTCCTGAAGCAATGTCATCACATCGTCGGCTTTAGCGGGGGTTCCAGTGTCGATCGCAATCAGCCCGGCAGCAGCATTCACCCATATCTGAATAGTTACCTGGTGCTCGAATGCCCTGGGTAGCAGTTCAATGAGTGCTTCTTCCTTGAGTTCCTTCATCTGTTTGCGGCTGGGCTTGTAGCCCTTGTCGGCCTCGATCTTTGCGGCCTTTTTGATCGTCAGCCGTTGCAAAACAGGCTCAGGAACCTTTTTTTCTTCGAAGCACACCGCGATCAAATACTGCTTCTGCACCTCGTATACCAGTCCACCGCCAGCCCGGGGGGCAATCCAGCCACTTGAGCGAATCATTTTTTCAGTGCAAGGCTTGAACGCCTTCTTCTCAAGCTTCTTGGCCAGCTCCGTCGGCGAGAGGGTCCATGGCTCGGTGATCCGATAAAGGTGTAGGTTTGAAAACATGGCGGCGACCTGAGGAGGACTGGCTGTAGCAAGATAATAAATCACAACACGTGCGCATAATACTGTTTGATTTATTATGATGAGTACATCCGTCCTGTCAGCGAGAAAACCATGTCTGCTCTTCTTCCTGTTGAACAACGAATCCAGCAGCTGCGCACGGCTGTAACCGCCCACGCGGACCAGTACCATACGAACGATGCGCCCCAGATCACCGATGGGGCGTACGACCTTCTTTTTCGTGAGCTACAAGACCTTGAGGCTCAACATCCGCACCTGGTCACGCTTGACTCCCCGACCCAGAGAGTAGGGGGTGCGATCCTTGATGGATTCGAGCCGGCTCCCCATGACCAGCCCATGCTTTCGCTCAAAGATGCAATGGACGATACCGAAGCCATGGCATTCGTCACCGCGGCGGCAGCAGGCCTTGGCGTCGAGCCAGAGGCTCTGGAACTCACCGGCGAATTGAAGTACGACGGGCTTGCGCTCGCTGCCAGGTACATCGGCGGCGTCCTTTTCCGTGCCGCCACCCGGGG
This sequence comes from Pseudomonas sp. GW823-FHT02C02, assembly GCF_058797635.1. Classification (NCBI taxonomy): domain Bacteria; kingdom Pseudomonadati; phylum Pseudomonadota; class Gammaproteobacteria; order Pseudomonadales; family Pseudomonadaceae; genus Pseudomonas; species Pseudomonas sp. GW823-FHT02C02. Next base: position 81,465 of record NZ_JBXAJV010000014.1, read on the forward strand.
TGACGGCTTTACCGGTGAAAACGTGACATCTCAGGCGCGGACCATCCGGAACCTGCCTCTTCGACTGCCAATTCCGATAGACCTGGAAGTCCGTGGTGAAGTGGTAATGCGGAAAAGTGACTTCGAGCTGGTCAACGAACAGTTGTTGGGCCGCGGAGAGAAGCCTTTGGCCAACACGCGTAACGGGGCGGCCGGCAGCATGCGGCAACTGGACCCGAAAATCACAGCCTCTCGCCGCCTGAGCTTTTATGCCTATGGCGCTTCGGAACTGAACGGAGAAACACCGTTCAACGCCACCACTCAATGGGAGCTGATTCAAGGCCTGCTGAATTTGGGGTTTGCAATTGCCCCAGAGACCGCAGTAGTGCGGGGTCGGGCTGGAGTGGAAAGCTTTTTTGAGCGCGTCGGCGAGGGCAGGGCAGCGCTCCCTTTTGACATCGATGGAGTGGTGTTCAAGGTCAACGCTTTACATGGCCAACAAGAGCTTGGCTGGACTAACCGCACGCCTCGGTTCGCGATCGCCTACAAATACCCAGCAGAAGAGGCCATTTCCACCGTTCGGGATATTGTCGTACAGATTGGCCGGACCGGCGCCGCGACCCCCGTGGCCAAAATTGACCCGGTCCGGGTTGGGGGCGTAATGGTCTCAAGCGCATCACTTCACAATGCGGACCAGGTCAACGCAAAAGGTGTGAAGTTCGGAAGCACTGTCATTGTCCGCCGGGCGGGCGATGTGGTGCCAGAGGTGGTCCGAGTCGTGCCATCTTCTGCTGACGAATCCCTGCAATGCTTTGTCATGCCCCTCAACTGCCCATCCTGCGACTCCCGCCTCGAGCGCCAGCCCGGCATGGTGGGCTCATACTGCCCCGGCGGCCTGAAGTGTCCCGCACAGAAGCTGGGCAAGCTATGCCACTTCGCTTCCAAGCTGGGCATGAATATCGATGGTCTGGGAGATAAGTCGATCACTGCCCTGATCGAGGCTCAGCTGATAAGCATGCCATCTGACCTGTTTACTCTTCAGGCTACTGATGTGGTCTCCCTGCCAGGCTTTGGGCGTGTTTCCGCGGCAAAGTTGACGAAGAGCATCGTCGCCTCAATGCAGCCGGATTTGGCGCGGTTCATCTACTCGCTGGGTATCGAAGGTGTGGGGGAGGCGACGAGCAAAGCCTTGGCCAAACAATTTGGCGCCTGGTCGCGGTTTAGGGTTGCCACCTATGACGAACTAATTCAAACCCCCGACGTCGGCCCCGACACCACTGCAAACATTCAGCGGTTCTTTGCCGATGACTCCCTGGGTCTCGAAGCCGATCGCCTCGCCGCGATCACTTCTCCGCAGGATTCGCTGAAAACCACCGGGAGTTCCCTGTCGGGCAAAGTCTTCGTTCTGACCGGTACATTTCCCACCTTGAACCGCGAGCAGGCCAAGGCGCTGGTCGAAGATGCCGGCGGCAAGGTATCCGGCTCAGTATCCAGCAAAACCAGTGTCGTCGTTGCCGGCGAGTCCGCCGGATCAAAACTTGAAGCAGCACAGAATCTCGGCATCCCGGTCTGGGACGAAACGATGCTGCTAGCTGCCCTTGCGAGCTGAAGATTACAGGCCGACGTAAAGCATTCCCTAGCATCAAGATTTCATCTGGAGAACCAGTAATGGCAGGTAATCAAGACCACTTCAAACGCGATGCCAATGGCAACGTTTACGAAGTCGACTTCAATTATGTCCGTACTCACGTGCCTCTCAACTGGTTCTTCGAGCACATGCTCGATGGAAAACCCAAACCAATGAGCGGTGCCATCCGGTACGGTGTTTGTCCAAACCCAAGCTGCCAGGCTTCGTCCGTTCACTCGGTCAAAGTTTGCGTAAAAGACGACAGCTGGAAGTGCTTCAGTTGTGGGGAGCATGGTGATGTCGTGGAAGCTGCTGCCTTCTACTGGGGTAAAACCCACCGGGAAGCTGGCCTTGAGCTGATGAGGGCCGATATCGACATGCTGAAGCATTACATGCCGCCTAAACCCGAAACTGCGATTCAACGCGACGACAGCGCCTTGGCGCTTGTTCTACAAAAAGTTGCTGAAGCTGCACCGTATCCTTCAAAGCCAGCTTTGGAGTATCTGGGTGGCCGAGGCATATCGGAACGTGTTGCACGTGAGGCTTGCGAGCGAGGCATTCTAATCACCATCCCCAACGACCCATTTCAAGCAAAAGCATTTTTGACTGAAGTGGCGGGACAGGAACTGATGGAAAGAGCGGGACTCTGGAAACCAGATAAAAAGGCGCCAGCCTGTGCATTCAGGCCACTGTGGTTTCGTTCGCAGTCTCACTGCGCAGCGGAATTCAGACTGATGCGTGAACCCAAAGAAGGGGAGAAGAAAGCCATGCGTTACGGTGGCAAGTCTCCATGGATCTGGGAAGGGCAAACACCTGACGAGTTCATGATTGTTGAAGGCCCGATCGACATGCTTTCCGCTGTTGAGATGGGATCAAAAAGAACTATCTTCGCCCTCCCAGGATGCGAAAACTGGGAAGCAAACTGGTTTCAAATGATGGCCGATAGAAACGTGCTCATGGCACTTGACCCTGACAAGCCAGGCTATGCCGCACTGGAAAAACTGATGCCCGTTTTGGCAGCTTTTGAAGCCAAGACAGGAATCTTCAACCCACCCAACAGGGTAGGGGACTTAAACGATCAACTCAAAGCAATGCGAGGACTCTCCAAATAACCCCCTACAGCCCGGCTAACCCCCGGGCTTTTTTGTGCCAACAGTTTAATTCATAACACGTACACATACCATTACACCGCTGGTATCATGATCCCATCACCGCGCTAGGCTCGACCCACGTGAACCGAAGACAGCTACTTCTCTACTCCCTCGGCCTTTTATCCACCGGCATACAACCCGCCTCCGCGAGCACCAGCACGTTCTGGGATCAGCCAAGGCGCCTATGGTTGAAGCGCGAAGTGCGCCGAGGGGTGTGGGAAGAGGTAAACGAGATCTACCACCAAAACGGCCACCTACAGTGGTCCGGTTACGAGCGTGTATGCCGCATTCTGCGTGACGTTCATACCGGTACCGCGGTGCAGATGAGTCATACGCTGTTGGACATCCTCTGCGGGATCCAGGGCTGGTTCGCAATGCACGGGATTCACCTCCCGATCATCGTTACATCCGGTTATCGCAGCGAAAAAACCAACGAGGATGCCGGTGGCGTTCGCGACTCCGCTCACCTGCGTGGCGGGGCTTGTGATCTGTATGTTCAGGGCGTACCGGTGGAGTATCTGAAGCAACTGGCACTGTATCTTCAGGGTGGCGGCGTCGGCGTCTATCCGGATGCAGGCTTCATCCATGTCGACGACGGAAAACTGCGGACCTGGCGGGGAACAGCGAAGAAGGGTAGGGGTTAAAAACGCGGGCCAGACCCCCTCGAGGAGGCCTGGCAATCACAACGTCAAAACATATTCGACCATGACACCTGGTTGGTCGAAGGTCGATTAGGAATTATCGCCATGTCGACCGCTCGCAGGGCAGGGTTACGGCCGGTGAGGTACCAACAGTCATTTTGCTGAGACAGCATGTAGCGATCAGCAAGACGCTCCAGTGCAACGCGGTATTTTTCCGTGCTCTGTCCCTTCGAGGCTTGTACCATCAAATCCTTCGATCGAATTCCCGGCTGATTCCACGCCGCCCGGGCCAGATCGTAGCCTTCATCACCGCTCATGATGTAGATCTCATCAGCAACCGCTTCTGGAACCGGATCAATCAAGAACGGGAACTCCACAGGGAAGACGTACCAGCGGCGCCAGAACTCATAGTGAATACGCAACCTGATAACGTCTTTTCGCGCCCCCAGGACTTCGCAGCATCGGTCGAATGACCACTCACCCAGGGTTGGGCCAAAGACCCATTGAGCCGCCTTCGCGTAGTCGTCAGGCTTCATTTTTTTGGCAAAGAGCGCCTCTACGTTTGCTTTGACGATACGGAACGCCAGCCGCGGAACACCAGCTTCGAAGTCCTCTTCGTCCAGGCGACGCAGGGTCTCTTCTTTTACTGTTCGTCTTTGCGATCCAAGGTTCGGTAGATTATTGAGTGCGGTGAGAGCAAGTTCTTGAGCAAAAGGACGTGGCTCGACCACAGCTTCGTCACCACCCAGAAAATCCACTTGAGCATCGTTGAGGCTGTCGCCAAAATCGAAGGCGTCAAGACCTTCGAAAATATTGGCGCTATCAAAGCTCTCAAGCCAGTTACGAACATCCCCAGGATCAGAAATATCGCTACCATCGCCAGTATGAACTTCAGGTCCGTACTCATAGTCCGCTTCCTCAACCCCGTTGTGCTGCATAGTTAGATCATTCATTCGAGAGCCCTCAAACTGGCACAGTCTGGGTAAATTGGTCCGCCCCAGTCAGGGGGTCGTGGAAGAAGCGCTGAGGGCGGGGCAGCTCGGCCGCTGACCACTTGGTCTCCGATTGTGCTGCACGTGCATCGCCCCATTGCACATGGCTGCCATCTGTCACAGCGACGTATTGCGTGGCACTGAACGCCAACATCCGCTCGGCCATTGCCCCCGTTCCGGCGCCGCCGTCCTGATTCAAAAACTTCAGGTACAACTGTGCAGTGGCCTCGGTGTTAGGTCTGAAAAAAACAAGGCTCCGAGCCCGGCTAAGGCAGACTTCGCGAAGGTCAATCGACTCCCGGCCAAGGTCGTCCAACGAGGGCGACGAGATCCAAACCCTCAGAAACCGTTCGCTTTCAGCCGCCAACAAGCGCTCAACGCATGGGTCGTTACAGCCACCCGCATCGGTGAACACCGCAAGAGCGGGCACTTTTGGAGCCGGCTCACGATCAGCAAGCCGGCCAACTGCGTCAGCCAAGTTCGCGATCACGATTCGACGGAGATTTGAGGCCGCGGCCCCCCGGCCGATGTAGGGAGCGGCAAGGTAGATGACCTTTCCGGATGCGATCGCCTCATGAAGAACCAGATCAGGCTTGTAGCTATTGAATATTTCCCCCATCCGGCCGGTGCCGAGCATGCACATGCTCCCGGCAAGCCCTGAGTACTGCGCTTTCAGCAGGGATGGGCAAATATTGCCCTCAGCATCACGGAAGCTCAGTAGCGCTGCTTCCAGCGCTCGCAACTCCTCGGAACCGGGGTGCGCCTCGCCAATGAAGCCTCCTAGGGCGGCTATGGCGTCGGGCTTCATGACGAACATCCCGAGATCAAGGAACGAGTAGGGGATATTGCCGAGCTGAAGACACGCAATAATCGCCTCCAGCAGCCAGGCCGTGCCGGCGTCGTTCGTGTCGGCTAAGTCGTCCTGGTTAGCGATGAAGTTCATCACCTGGCTGGCGATATTCGCGGGAGAGCTGTAAAGCACAGGGTTGTAGGTGTGGCTGGTTGCAGGTTTGGCAGGGTTGACCACCAACAGATCGGCCTCGCGACCGACCTCATTGCATGCGTTGAGCAAAGTCGCGAGCATTGGCTCTTCAATCGAGGAGCCCAAAACAATCACCGCGCCACCTGCTGAGATCTGTTTGCCCAGCATACCGGCGATCAGCTGTTCCTGACCGGTGCTTCGCTCATCAAGGACGAGCACATGCCCGCCGGTGGCCACGTCTGCCATCGGGTTTTCGTTATTCATCTGCTAGCTCCTTTACGGCTTTGCGACCGCCAGTAGGCTTTCCGCTACCACCGAGGTATTTGTCGCTGTTTTTGAAGTAGTCCGCGCCTTCAACAGGCGCTTTCCGGAAATGGTTGATGCGGATACGGCCAATCTCTTTTTGTAGCTTTTTATCGATGGTGATCATCGGTACCCGGACGTTGAAGATCTGGTCGCCGCCGTACTGGATGATGCATTCGCCTTTGCCGAGAGCCTTCAGGTCGTCGGGGCTGACCTTGTATTCTTCCTGCTCGCGCTCGCCTTCGGAGATGCCGGCGGCGGCGCCTGTGCCGCCCTCCGGTGTCACATTCAGAAGTGGAGTGCTGCTGCTCTCGTTCTGCGTGCCACTGAGCGATTTGGTAATCCCAATTTTCATACCGATCAGGTCGGCGCACTCTACGGCGGTGGCCTGGGTCCCGATCTTGAAAAAAATCTTGGTCCACGTGTTACCGATGATCATCTCCTTGAAGTCAGGTGACACAACATCAAGGTTGGCCAGCGTCTGGGCAGCGGGAAGCAAGGCCATTTGCGCGGATCGACCTTGCTCAAAAGGCCGTGCCAACGAATGAACGGCGTAACTGCCGAGCTCATCCATGAAGTTCAAGTGCGGGGGATTCGGACGCTCCTCTTCCGGCAATGCCTGCACCCAGGAAATCGCTGTTCGGAAGTCCCCGAGAAACATCTTGCCGAAGTTGGACGCTGCTTCGTTCTTACCCATGGTGGGTAGAGCGACGTAGATGATCTTCTTCGCTCGGATGGCTTCGAATAGGTCGATGTCGGGGGTATAGGTGTTCAATACCTCACCGAATTTGCCGGTGCCGAACATGTACATCCGGCCGGCAAGACCACCGAATGTTTCCTTCATCCGTTTAATGTCGACCATGTTTTCGAGGCCCGGCTTGTTCATGCCGCCAACCTTGTATTGTTCGAGGAACAGTGAAAGATTTTTGGTGGCCGGGTTGTGAGGCTGAGATTTCTTCAGGCGGGTCTCGAGCTCCTCGATCGCTTTGTGGTTCATCAGCAGGATCGTGAAATCGATAAAGTTGTAGGCAAGACCCGCAGCTTGAAATGCAGCAACTAACGTCGCGATGCCTTGGTTCGCCGACTGCTTATAGTGGTCTGCACCCGGGTTGTTTTCCGTCGATGGGATGATCGACAAAATCCGTGCAGCGACTTCATCGGGATCGCCCCTGAGAATGGGGTTGTATGAGTTGCTCATATCGGGGTTACCCGGATTGAGAATGAGCAGGTCTTGTTCACGCCCAGCCCAGCAGCAGTACTGATAGATGGTCTGAATGTCTTCGGCATTCATTTTGCCGTCGATAAACGTCAGGCCCCCGCCACGCTGGATCTGCTGGAACATCAACAATTTGCCCAGCACGGTCTTCCCCACACCGGACTGGCCCAGGATAAAACCGTGACGCATCAGGTCTTCATCTGGGATGTGTACCGGACTGCCCGTGTCGGTCGTGTAACCCACCAGCATTCCATCCGGTCGCACCAGATCAGTCGCTGACCTGATGTTGATTTTGGAATCGAGTAGTAGCTGGTCCTTCCAAAACTGGAACAACCTGTTGCCGATGTAGGCACCGCCTGCCGCCCCCAACGCGAGCGGCATGCTGGAGGGGACCGATCCAAAATACGGAGAGGTCAATATCCCACCTGCACCCATTGCACTCAGGGCCAGGGTGTCTAATGACCCTCCGATTTTCGATCGTAAAATCTTTTCCATGCTCATCGAGGACAACCTTTAGCTGCGCATAAAAAAACCCGACCACCAAAAGGTGACCGGGTTGTGGGGGTTATAAAAAAATGCTCTTAGATGCTGCGTTCTCACCGGCCCCAGCCTGAGCTGGTTCCTGCGATGCGTCAGCAATCCGCAGCAATGGCGATTGCAACAGCGTTTGGATCTCCATCTTGGTAAGTGCGGGATCCTGTTGGATCTGTGCACGCACACCCGGAATGTCCTTTACCTGTTGGTTGTTATCTTGAAGCTCTTTAAAACGGGCCTTGTAACTCAGATAACGCTGGGAATAATCCGATCCAGTTGGAGACGGGCCTGATTCGTTCTGCTGCGGCTGAGGGGCACTAGACGTAGGGTTTTCCGTCGATGTCATACCGGTAGCCGGGTTGCCCGCGGCTTCCATTTTTGCCTTTAGGCCAGCGACGTATTTATGGTCGTCGAATTTGCCCATGTAGACATCGGCACTGAACCCCAACAACGAAAGGCATTTTGACGTAGCGTCAGTAATGCTTTTCTTTGCGTGGTCTTCGTCACTCGAGATGGTCCCGTAGGCATCCCGGGAGAGGAAGGTAGTTGCGCCGAACTGCTTGATCGAACCGCGTTTGCCTCCGTAGATGTACCAGAGCTCAAGGTAGACCTTGTGAATGATTTCGCGACCGAGCATGCGGCCGTCTTTATCAAAGCCCAACGGGCCACCCTCAACGTAACTTTCACTGATGAGTTCAGTTCCCCATCCAAGCCCATGTGGCCCAAAAATCTGGGTAGCCCTCATGGCTTGATAGGTCGGTGATACGGCGGTGCCCTGAAAGCCACCTTTGTTGAAAGACTTTGTTAAGTCCGGATGCGTTTCTTGTACCTGGTTCCACACTTCCAGACCGATCGTAGCCGCGGGAGCACCAGGCTCCGATGGCTTGCATTCGTTGCTTGCCGGACCCGCGGTGGATACTGCTTCTGATGTGGATTGCATTTTTAAACTCCTACGACGCTGCAAAGAGTGAATACCTAATGCAGGGGTATGACGCACAGCAGCTAATAAGGTAGGGGCAGGCTCTAGGGAGCTCGCCAAGCAAGATTTGCAATACTTAACACGTCACTATATTTTAGGTATCAAGAGTACCTATTGCAACAAAAAGGCGACTGGCTGTATTATCGCTACGTGTTACGTCGCAATAACAACCAACGAGTATCCCTATGACCACCAAAATCCGAGCCTTTATGGTTGCTTCGCTCGCCCTTGCTGCCAGCACTGCCGGCGCCGTTGACGTGCGCGAAGTAGTGATTCCGGATTCAGTGGGCGTAGCGGTAGAACCTGCACATCAGGCACATGTCCTTGGTGAAGCTATCCGTGATAGCCAGGTCAAGCGCACGCCCACCATCTGGATCGTTACCGAGCCATCGCGTACTCGCGCTCTGATGCCAGAAGAAGAAGCTCGACTGGATGCAATCGACGCGGAGGCAGCCGAAGAAGCGCGACACGTGAGGACCACGCTCTTGTTTGGCTTCAACAAGAGCAGCCCAGGTGAATGGGCAGCTCTCGAGAGCGCGATCGGTGATGCCCTGCGTACAGGCAGTATCGTGAAGCTGGTCGGACATGCGGATGATGTCGGCAGCGATGCCTACAACCAGCGGCTGTCGGAAAATCGAGCAATCTCCGTCGCCCGCTATTTGATCAAGCGCGGCGTTAGCAAAAAGAACATCAAAGTCGCCGGCCGGGGTAAACGGGACCCGGTTTCCATCGTTGACAGTTCGATGAACCGTCGCGTGGAAGTGGATGTTGTTAAAGCTGCGGGGAAAACACTTTGAAAGAGATCGACATCCCGCGCTACGTCGATAGTCAGACGCAACTACTTTTCTGGGAAATCGACGAAGCTGTAATTTTCATTGGCTGCTTAGGTGCAGGTATCGCAATCGGTGGCTGGGCAACAATCGCTTCTCTGATGTGCGGGTGGTACGCAGTCAAGCGCTTCAAGCGGTTCAAAAATGGCGCACTCGACGGCATTTTGCAGCACCTGTGCTACTGGGCCGGGGTCATGCCGCTTAATAAGCACTACCAGGACTCCTCTAAACGAGACTTCTTTCTCTAAGAAGATTTGTTTGATGAATATGCGTACGTGTTATGAATCCGTCTAGGACCCAAGGGTTTAAAAATGAAGCTTAAAAGCCTTATCGGCACGATGGAAGGGCTGTCGTCATTCGCCAAATTGAATGCCTCTGCAAACACTTTTTTAGCCGTGGCGGTGTGCGTTCTGGCAATCAATCAGCTGGGTCAGCATGAAACCACGCGCCTGATCCCGCCTACCCTGGACAAAGAAGTAAAAATCGGCTGGAGCAATGCGGACGAGGAGTATCTGAAGTCCTTCGGCCTGTATGCCTCAGTTTTGATGGGTAACGTCACGCCTAAAAACGTGAACTTCGTTGCCGATTCGGTCAGCGCCTTCGTCGATCCTCAAATCTACCCGGAAGTGCGCAAGAAAATGTTCGTTCTTGCCAACGACCCGGTGTTCAACACCAACGCTGGTTCGGTCACCTGGTCAGCGTCGAAGACCAGCTACGAAAAAGAGACTTCGAAGGTTTTCATCGTCGGAACGATGGAGTCCCGCAGCGCAACCGGTCAAGTCAAACCGGAAGTCGCCGTAGTTGAGTACGTCATGAAAATTAGAGACGGCCGCCCGGTTATTGAGGCGTTCGATACCTACCCCGGCTCCAACCCTAAAACCCTCAAGTGGATCCAAGCACACCCACCCAAGCCCGCAGAACCAATCAAGGAGACGATTCAGTGAAACGCTCAGCCATTGCTCTCATTGCGCTGGTCTCCCTTCAAGCGACGGTTGCTGTTGCTGATGGGATGTCCAACCTCAAACTGCCGCCGGTACCGACGGCCGAGAAACGAAGCAAACCTGTCGAAGCCCAACCTTTGCCGGGCCTTGGCCTTATGCCTGGCAGCAAGGAAGAACTCCGTACAAACGTAGTTCGCGTCGGCTCCGATCGAAATGAAATTGTCTATGTTTCGAGCGTCCTGCCGAACCGTATTTCTACGCCATTCGCAGAACCCCGTTCGGTCGACCAGCAGAAAGATGACGTCGACATCTCGCCGGTTGGTCAATCGCTGTATGTAACCATGAAGCCAACCGGTAAGTCGGTTGCGCTCTACATCACAGGCTCGAATCCGAATGACCCGGTGATTTCGCTGACGCTCGTCCCGAAAGAAATGCCGCCGCAAACGATCGTTCTGCAATTGGACAAGGCCCAGGCTGACACTGGCGGCAAGTCCGAGGCAGACCATGCTCCGGACAGCAACGTTTACACCGACAACATCCGATACATCTTGCGTGAAGCTGCACTCGGCAAAACGCCTGAAGGTTTCAGTGAAGGCCTGCTGCCATCCGCCGCAGCAAATATCGGCAACGTGATTGCGTACCCGAAAGTCCGTTATTCCGGCCCGACGTACGATATCTATCGTTATACGATCCTGGGCACTACCCCAAATGACGTTGATCTGGATGAAGGAACTTTTTATAGCGAGGGAGTACGAGCAGTTTCGTTCTTCCCAACTGCCACTTTAAGAAACGGGAAAACCACCGAAGTTTTCATCGTCTCTGATAAATCGGCAACTGGGGATTAACAATGGCACTTAAAGACAATCTCAATACTTGGTGGCAGGACCTGAACCCGCGTTGGCGTCAAGTAATAGCCATCGGCGGCCTGTTAATAGCGTTAATGTTGGTCGGCTCAGTTCTGGTAGGCGGAAGCAAGCCCTCCGTTCGCAAGAAACTCGAACCACTCAATGAAACGAATTTGATGTTGCCTAAAGGGAACAACAACACGCCAGAACAGCTGTACGCTAAAATTGAAGCACAAGAAAAAGAGACAAAAGCTCTGGCTGCTCAATTACAACAGGAAAAGGACGCCCGTAACGCTGATAAGCTTCGCGAACTGGAAGAGCAACAACGGAATAAAAATGATTCCGTTACCCAAGATGCTTTGGTTGAACTGAAGCGGGTGACTCAACGGCTTGACGATCTCGAAAAACGTGGGCCACCAAGCGGTTCCGCTCCAGCGCTGAATTCCCCGCTTCCAGGTTATGAAGCTTCGGCAGGCACCGGCGTCCCCGCTCCAGAAGTGAAACCGGAAGGCCCGAAGTTACGCGTTACAGGTGATAACCTCCAGAACAAACGAGAAGCACCAAAGCGTGACGAAAAGCCTGTGCCTGCTTTGTCTGCTGGCTCCTTTTTTGAAGCTATTTTGCTGAACGGTATGGACGCTCCAACCAGCGCCACCACACAGAAAAATCCAGTTCCAACAACATTGCGTATCAAAACTGAGGCAATGCTACCCAACAAGTACCGGGTTGATATCAAAGAATGTTTCGTACTTGCTTCGGGTTATGGCTCTCTTTCTAGCGAGCGGGCGATTCTGCGAACCGAGTCTATTTCGTGCGTTCGTAAAGACGGCAAAATCATTGAGTCGAAAGTCGAAGGTTATATCGTCGGTGAAGATGGCCGTGCTGGTATGCGAGGCCGCCTCGTTTCCAAACAGGGGCAAATGATCGCCAAAACCTTAGTTGCTGGTGGATTGTCCGGTTTTGCTCAAGCTATGACGCCTCAAAACGTTCCACAACTTAACCTTAATCCCGGCGGAACAGTTTCAACTCAAACAGCCGATACTTCCAGCATTCTGCAAACCGGTGTAGCAAAAGGCTTCACAACATCTGCAAACGAAGTTGCCAAGTTCTACATGGAAATGGCCCGTGAAATGACTCCTGTCGTAGAAGTCGATGCTGGTCGCAAGGTAACCATTATGTTGGTTAAAGGATTCGAGCTGAAATGAATAAGGGGAATTATATGAAACGTATTGCAATTATCGGGGCATTGTTACCTATCGCATTGCTCAGTGGATGTTCATCGTGGTTGAACACCGCCGGCGACGATGAATTTTCATGCCCGGGCATGCCCCAAGGAATCATCTGCAAATCGCCGATGGCAGTTTATAAATCCACCAATCAAATGCCGGCCCTGACCGACAGTGACATGCCGATTGGTCAGAAAGTACCAAACGTCAAATACGGTAACGATGTGGGAAAGACTGCGAGCTCTGAGCATAGCCTGAAAGCTTCAAACGGTATGCCAGGGCCAAAAGTTGCCGATCTTGCTCGCCCTGTACGCGTGCCTGCACAGGTCATGCGCATTTGGATCGCTCCGTGGATCGATAGCAAAGACGATCTCCACTTTCCGTCGTACCTGTTTACCGAGGTACAACCGCGCACCTGGACATTCGGCAAAGCCGAATTCGCAGGCCAGGGGATGGTTGTGCCTCACCGCGAGCTCGCCGCCGTACCGGCTGTCAACGCCACAGTCCCGGCACGTCAACCCGAGGAAAAACAACCCCAGGATTATGGTCCGGAAACAACGGCCGCAATCCCTGCAACCACCGACATCAACCTGAACTGAACACAACTGGGAGCTTCACTATGAACGTACAAACCACCACTCAAGTCGAAAGCAAACTGGCAGCACCTTTCGCCAAAATCGACAAAAAATCCTTGCTGGTAGTGGCCGTAATCGGCCTGGCCGCCGCTGTAGACGTCACCGCTGGTTCCGACTCGACCTTCACCACGATCGTGACCAATCTGGACGACTGGATGACCGGCTCTCTGGGTAAAGTTTTTGCTCTGGGCGCACTGGGTACCGGTCTGGCGATCGGCGTCGTGAAGCAGTCAGTAATGTCGGTAGTAACCGGCGTTGCCGTTGCCCTGTCCGCAAGTGTGGGCCCGGGTGTTCTGACCAACATCTTCACCGCCACTCTGTAAGTCCATCAAAGGCGCACTGGCCTCCAGTGCGCCTTTTTAACTGGCTCTGCCTGCGGGTTGCCCTCCAGGCCTTCCAAAGCCTACTCAACCACACTCCAAGGCGAACAGTGCTATGGCAGCCTCCAAAGCAACGATTAAAGGTAATCGGACTACCGTCCCTCACGCGAAACTCACAGTTCGGGCGGTCGACACCGACACCAAAGTATTTTTCTGCTCTGATGGAACTGAACACTATCTCGGGGCGTGTTTTGTCTCCGACGCTTTGACCGGTGCAAGTGCGTCGACCGTGGACAAACTGCAATCCGCGTTGAGTATGAGTTTTCCGCCAGGCACATTCATCCAGATCGGCATGCTGGCAAGCCCGGATGTCGGCGAGTACATCGACGCCTACGTCAACAACAAGCCTAACTCCACACCGATCCTGAGAGCCCTGACTAAGCAACACGCGAACTTGATCAGCAGTGGGGTCGATACCCCGTTGGTCCAACGCAGTGGTGTCATGCTCAATCGTCAACGCGTAATTGTCACCGTCAAATTCCCATGCCGTAACGAGCGGCCTGAAGACGTTGATATCGCCAACACGAAAGAAACCGCCGACCGAATCACAGAAGCACTCAAGGCTGCATCGCTGAATTTGTTTCAGTTGGATGCCGTCGCCTACTTGGTGATCATGCGCATCATCACCAAGCTATGGGATGCACCGCGGTCCCACTACGACGAAGCCAAGTTGCTCAAGGACCAAATCTACTACCCGGGTGACTCGATCAACTATGACGACCCTTCCACCATAAAATTCAACGAAGGCGAGCATTACGCTAAAGCGTTGAGCGTGAAATTTTTCCCCCAGCGTACGAGCCTGGCGATCATGAACCATATGATCGGCGACCCTGGTGGCCTCTCCAACCAGATCACCGATCCGTATTACATGGTTCTGACCCTTCACTATCCAGACCAAGTGGTAAAGGTCGACGAAGTCAAAAACACGTCTTCGATCATCAACCACCAGGTATTCGGTCCGACCGCGCACCTCATTCCAGTCCTGGGCTACAAGAAGAAGGGCGTGGATACGCTTGTCCATGAGATCGAAGGCAAAGGAGCCATCGTCGTAGAGGTAAACTTCACCATTTTCTTGTTCTCGCGCAGTCTCGAGCGCCTGAACAAACTGTCATCAGGGCTTCAGGCCTACTACACATCCCTCGCATTTGAGCTCCGGGAAGACCGACGGATCCTCGAGGCCCTGTGGAACAACCTGCTGCCGCTGAACACCACGCGTGAAGGCACGAAGAACCTATTCCGCTTCCACACAATGGGTGTTCGTCATGCTGTGCAGTTTCTGCCAATCCTTGGTGAATGGACCGGTAGCGGAATGAGTGGCGCCATGCTCCTACTCACTCGTCGTGGCCAGCCAGCCCTGATTGACCTGTACGATTCCACAACGAACTTCAGCGGAATCGTCTTTGCTGAGGCCGGTGCCGGCAAGTCCTTCCTTACCCAAAAAATTGTGGCCGACTACCTCGCGTCAGGTGCGAAGGTTTGGGTAATCGACGCGGGCCGCAGTTACCTCAAACTGTGCAAGAGTGTCGGGGGCGAGTTCATCGAGTTTCGTCCTGAATCGGATGTTTGTCTCAACCCATTTACTCACATCGAAGATCTCGAAGAGGAAATGGACATCCTGAAGGCAACCATCGCCAAGATGGCAGCGCCTGAAGACATCCTGGACGATTACCAACTGTCCCGCATCGAGCAGGCGATCCACAGCGTTTACACCAAGTTTGGTAACAGCGCCAATATTCGGGCTGTCGCCGAATGGTTCATCTCGCAGTCCGACGACCCCGAATGCCTGCGCCTTGGCCGCCAGCTGTTCCCGTTCGCTGGCGGTCAGTTCACACGGTGGTTTGAAGGTGAAAACAACCTCGACATGAGCAACGCATTCATCTGCATGGAGCTGAGCGACCTGAAGGGTCGGCCAGCGCTTCAGCAGGTGGTCTTGCTGCAACTGATCTCCCGGATCAACCACGATATGTACAAGTCGCAGATGGGGGAGCGGGGCCGCAAGAAAATCCTGATCGTCGACGAGGCGTGGGAGCTGCTCGATGACCCCATGATGGCGAAAGCTATGATCGCGGCATACCGGAAAGCCCGAAAAGAAGATGGCGCGGTGCTCGTTGTTACTCAATCGATCGGTGACGTTTACGCATCGAAAAACTGCGAAGCCATTGCGGCGAACTCGGCATGGCAGTTCATCCTCCAGCAGAAATCGGAATCCATCGATTCGGCAATCGACAGCAAGCAATTCAAGATCGAAGCGTATGGCCAGCACATGCTGAAGTCCGTCCACACGATGCCCGGTAAGTACAGTGAGATCATGGTGAAACGCAGTGATACCGACTGGGGGATTGTCCGACTCGTGGTGGACCAATTCCACAACGTGATGTTCTCCACCAAAGGGCCTGCTCGAAACGAAATTCTCGACCAGCTTGACCAAGGCGTTGATGCCGTTGATGCCGTGAACAACTTCATTGAGCGTGAGGCGGCGTACGCGTAAACGTTGCTGCCATTCCCCCTTCACACGCTCGATTTGGCCCGGGAATAACCGGGCCTTTTTTTGCCCGCAAATTCGTCTCAGATTCTCACAGGATTATTGTCACGTGTTATGCTTTAATATCTTGCAGCAATACATCCAAATTACATAGCAGCGACCAGAGGCCGCCCAAATGACAGATGCAAAACACCCAACCCCAGACAATTCGAGTGAGCACGTCAACGTGGAGCCTGAGGATATTCGCAGCAAGCCTGAGCCCGCGAAGAATGCAAGCATAGGGCAGGGCGGTGTTTCGTTCCTGACCGCAGCCGTCATCGCCATGGCCTTTTCCGCTTTCAGCAGCTTTCTGTCCTACCACTACGCCACTGTGAACCAGCCGGCTTCCGCGCAAATTGTTCTGGTGGATGGCTCCAAGCTCGCCAACGCCCAGATGAAGCAAACGCTGGACAAGCCAGGCATGACTCCCGAGCAAGCACAAGCTGATGGCCTCGCGTTCGTAAATGAGCTGCAAGACGCCCTGAAGCCATACAGCGAAGCTGGAGTACTGGTCGTCAATTCGTCGGTGGTGATGAATATTCCTGATGGTCTCAACATCACGAAACAGGTAGCTCAACGACTGGGCCTGACCCTGGAGTGATCATGAAAGGAAAAACTTTCAGAGCACGTCTGACGGCGCCCTTTGTGCTGCTGCGCAATGACAAGCCACGCCTACTGTTTCTGCGCAATTCACTGATCGGCATCACCGTCACATTCATCGTCGCTATCGCGAGTGTCACTGCCTTTCGCCAGGATTACCGCATCGGCGTAGATCTCGCTTCCGTTCGGTGCCTGCCGTGGCGGCTGTACTTCATCACTTACGGCCTACCGCAAGACCTGAAGATTGGTGATTACGTCGCGTTTGTGCCAGTAGGCGGGCTGATGGGGACCCATTTTGAGGGCAAAACAGTCGGCAAAATGATCGCAGGTCTCCCGGGTGACAAGCTCGTAGTCAAAGGCAACATCGCGTACATCGGTGGGCGCCTGATCGGTGAGCTGGACCTGACAGATAAACTCGGAAAGAAACCGGGCGACTTTGATCGGGTTGAGGTTGTGCCACCCGGAAAGGTATTGGTGGTCGGCACTGAACCACGCAGCTATGACGGGCGGTATTGGGGCTTCCTGGATCAAAAGCTAATTATCGGCAGGGTAGGGCCAATAATCTGATGATTAAGCTCTATGAACCGTGTATGCGTACGCGTATAGGATTAAAACAATGAAGCTAGTATTAGCCATGCTGCTAGGTGCAACGGCCCTCGGGGCCGTCAACGCTCACGCCAGCGAAGAACCCACCCGCTTCATTGAAAGGAAATCTGAAGGCTGGTTCTTCTACAAAGATCCGAAAGAGCTGCCTCCTCCACCGCCGCCGATTATTCTCCCTCCCAAACCGGTAGAGACAGCAAAAAAAGCCCCGGAGAAGGACCAGCAGGAGCCGTTTTCGGTTTCATGGCTACGTGAAAACATGCCAAAACTGCTCGACGCAGCAATCGACGACCCAACGAAAGAAAACGTTGAGGCCTACATGTACGCCCAGCGCGTGGCGATGGATAAATCCCAGCGCTATGCGGAAATGACGACTCGCGTGGTCGCAGCAGATCCGTTCCTCGACGAAAACAACCGAGTTCCAATCGCGACGTACACCAAACCGTTTTTCCTGAGGAACGCTCAAGCAGGTATATCGGACGCCCTGAAGCATGTGGCAAAAGTGGGCGGCCTATGGGTCTTTTTCGATTCGAAATGTAGCTTCTGCCAGCCCCAGGTTAATACCGTGCAAGAGATTGCAAAGCAGTACGGGTTCGTTACTAAGTTCATTTCCATGGACGGTAAAACACTCCCGAACGTACCTGAGTTTGTTGCCAACAGTGGTCAAGCCAGCATTTTGAACCTTCGCATAACGCCTACAACTGTTCTGGTAGTTCCTCCCAATAATTACTTCATCGTGTCTCAAGGCATGATGGCGCAAGACCAACTTGCCGAGCGAATTATCGCCGCAGCCGACAGCAACGATCTTCTGCCAAAAGACATTGCTCTGAAGATTCACACTTATGACCGCGGTGTATTAACGAACGAAGATACGAAACAGGGTGCGAGTAACGATCCGAAAAAGTGGGTTCAGTATCTGAAAAACAAACTGGAAGGGCGTTACGAAGGAGATAGCAACCATGCACAGTAAATTTAAGCGCTTTATAGCGTTAGTTGTGACTACGGTCATGATTACCGCGTCGCTGCCTGCCTCCGCGGGCTTACAAGATGCTCTTGACGGCATGTTCCTGTCAAACAGCACTGCCCCGGGCGGCTTTGCCAGTCAAAGTCGCGGTGGCTTCGTAGCCGGTGGCGCCGCATTGCGCAGCCCGGTACGGAACATCAATCTGGTGGCGTTCGACCCACCCCGGTTATCTGCCGGCTGCGGCGGTATCGATTTATTTGGTGGTTCGTTCTCATTTATCAATGCTGACCAGTTGGTAGCTTTGTTTCGCCAGATCGCTGCTAACGCCGTCGGGGTCGCATTCAAAGCCGCGATTGATGCAATTAACCCGGCGCTCGGCAAATTAATGCAGGATTTCCAAAACAAACTGCAAGCCCTCAACCAGATGATGAAGAACACTTGCGCAGTCGCAAACTCCATCGTCAAGTCATTTACGGACCCATCAGCTCGTAAAGAAATGGCCGACACAGCTTCCACCGCGGCCCAGACCGCGAAAGGCGCATTCTCGGACTTGTTCTCGGGATTCACCGATCTGTTCAGCTCTCCCAACACTAACAACGACAAATCAACCAATGATGGCAGTTGCGAGGAGTGCGGTAACCCAGTTTGGAAGGCCCTGACGGACACAAGCGCCGGTCAATACCTGGGCAACCCTGACACGGGTGAAGCCAATGCGAATCGTGCCAACGAAGTTGTCATGAGCATGATCGGCGCCGTCATCATGACAAGCCCCGATACTGCCGCCGGAAACAACCCTGACGGCTCTCCAAAGGTGAAAGTAGGGCAAATTTTCAGTCCAACGTTGACCTTGATGAACTTCAAAAATGGCTCCGCCGGCAACAGCACACCACTCAAGGTTTTGCACTGTAACAATGGGTACGGCCGTAATCAGTGCTCTTCGATCGACCCAAATAATGCATTGAGCTTCGATGGCACGCTCGGCTACACCAACAAAATGCTTTTTGGCTATACCCAGGGCGCGACAACTGGCACTACCTCGGACTCGATTGTTGGCAAGCTCACATACTGCCAGGCAGGTTCCTGCGGTTTCACCGCGGCCCAAATTGGCTTTATTAACGCTATCCAAACCCCTGTACTGGCTCTTATCAAGCAAGTCCAGCAGTCTCCAGGTGCGATTCAGTCCATTGCCGAACAACTTGCACCGCTGATTGCCAACGAACTCGCCGTTAAATACGGTGAAGCTGCTATTTATGCTGCCAACCAGTCTTTTAACGGGGTGCGCGGCATGAAACCTGACTTCGTGGAGCCGAACATTCGTAAATTGACTGTTGAACTGGCCGAAATCCGAGCCGAGCATGAAAAGTTGCAACCCAAGATTGTGGCTGCCAAAGAGCTCGTCAAAATTATCCTTTCAAGCAACCCGGCTGTGTTTGTAAAGCCCGGTCGTATCTAATTAAGGTGACGAGATATGGATTTTACGATTTACGTACTCGGTGATGTAAGCTCTTTTTACTCAACGATTAATGGCCTCGCCATGATCTTCAGATCAGGCGGCTTCATGAATGGTGTTTATCTGGTCGGCGGTTTTGTCGCCCTGATGTCCGGAATCATGTTCATGATTCAGAAGGGCGGTGGTGAACAGTTCATCCCTGCTAACGGTCCGATTGGTGGACTATTTGGGTTTGGTATGGTGGTCGCATGTTGCTCCATACAGGCTTCGGTAACCATTGAGGATATTTACACCGGGAATATCGCAAAGGTTGACCATGTTCCACTGATTATCGCTGCACCGGCAAGCTTGTTCACAACTGCGTCGTACAGCATATTCGACAAAGTCAATACAGCCTTCCAAAGTACCAGCGGTAGTTACATGGGCGTTAGCCAAAATGGCTTTATCACTCCGTTGAAGCTTTTAATGACGTTGCGCAAAGGCGTGGAAAATGTGGACCCTTATCTGGTCTCCAGCTTGAAGCAATTCATCATTGATTGTGTTCCAGGGTCAACGACGTTCAATATGAACAACTTCCAAGCCAGCCCGGACATGGTCAATTATGTCTTGTCATATTCAAGGCCAAATGGACTTACCACCTATTGGGATAACCTCAATGCGGCAGGAACATCCATGGCTTGCCAAGATGCTAGCGCCAAGATCAACACCGTCGTCTCTGCATTCCCGGCCAGCGCCAACTTGAAGAAGCTGATTAACGCTGGCATGAAAGACAAAAACCCCATGGGTGGCGCCTACACTACTACCAACGTGGACGACGCAATCACCAATTTGGTCCCAACCCTTTGGTCGGCGGCGCAAAGCTCTGATCAATTCATGACGAACGCGTTGTTTTTCAACTCGGTCTGGGGTACTTACAACTGCCTCGATAGCGTCCAGGATCAGAACAGTTTTAACTTGTGCATGGTTTCACTGACTCAACAAGATGAACAGTTCCGCTCTGATGCGGCGGCGTCTGGTAGCTTCTTTGCCAAGATCATGATGCCGACCATGATTTTCTTGCAACTGTTGTTCTTTGGTTTCGCGCCAATTGTGATCATCTACGGCCTGTTCAAAGGGGCCGGCGCGCTCATGGCGTATGTCAAATACCTAGGGTTCGGTGTTTGGACCTCCTCATGGTTACCGTTCTCCGCCGTTATTCAGATGTACATCCAGAATGACGTCGCCGACAAACTGGCGCAATTCACAGAGAAGGGGCTCGTACCCAGCAATTTACAGGCAGTCTATTACGATGTGCTGGCTACTCGACTAGGCATTGCGTCGGACATGCTGGCTGCAACCCCATTAATTTCTGCCGCCATGCTCGGCGTGACGGGTTACGGGATGGTGTCCTTGGCCAGCCGCTGGTCTGGTCGAGATCACAACGATGAAAAGCTCCAGTCACCTGACATTCTGAAGAACGGTGCGCATGTCGATGTTGCCTCGCGAAATCAATACAGCGCTGAAAATAAGGGCTCCGCAAAATCTGGTCTCGCCCAGGCTGACGCTGCGTGGAATAAGGCCGAACTCAAACAAACTCTCGGAACGTCGACTCAGAGCGCAATGGGTGAGGACCATACAAAACGCTCAGAATCCGCATCCGCAGTTGAAGCGAGTATGCGCCAGGTCATGTCCTATAAATCAGGGGATTCCTGGTCGAACTCACAAATGCAATCGTTGGAGCAATCCCACACCAGCATGACCCAGCAGGCTATGAAAATGGGCGATAAAATTGCCGATTCGCTTGGCATGACAGGCAACCAACGTGATTCTTTTAAGCAAAACTTTAATGCTGAGGTTGGCTTCCGAGGCATTTTTGGTGGCGTAAGTGCCGGCGTTGCATCCTCCACAGGTAAGGAAATGTCGAAAGACCAAGCGACGAAAATTAGCTCTGAGTTTGGTACTGAGATTGCAAAAAACGAAAGTGATATGAAAGGCTGGAAAGCGGCGGCATCCTCGGCGTTTGCTCATAGCACTGGCAGGGAAGCTGCGAGCGAAAATGGCCTGAGCCGTCGTCTCAGTTCCACAACAGCAGATACACAGTCTTCCTTCCAGCGCTTCCAAAAGGCGACCTCTGCTGAAGCAAGTGTCAGTTCGGGCGTACAAATTAGTGAAGATACAACGGGTGGTAACCTGATCCGCTCGCCAGAAGCAATGCAAGCTCTCAACAGCGCCATTTCGAACCTCGACAGCACTCAACGCGAAGCATTCAACAAAAAATTCCCAGAACTTGAAACCCGTTATGGGCAACGCTCCATCGGAATGCAGGGCAAACGCGAAGCGGCCCAGCTGTGGGCGCTAAATTCTGTCGACAATACAGCGTTTGCGAACGTCGTATCGGCCATGCAAAGCGGATCTATCAGCGGTCCAACCGACGGAAATGCCGCACGAGCCCAAGGCGTCGGCCAACGCGCACAGCAGGTATCCGACAATCCTGGCGGCAATGTCGCAAATGCAAGTGTCGGCACACCGTCGACTAACGTTCCGGGCGTAAACGCCGATCAGGTTGGGCCAACCGGCGCCCCACAGAAGCAGACACTCGATAAGCTCTCAAGTGGCTTGGATGAATGGAAGCGTTATGAAGATCGCGAGACGTATGTAAGTTCCCAAATGCCGGCTGGTGTTGAGAACGCCAAGGATATGGTCCGGGGCGCTAAACGTCAGGTTGCCAATGGAGACACATCGATCTCGGCTGAAACCATGACTGGCGTAATGTCGTCGAAGCCGATCGCCAATACCGTGACCGCCGTAGGCAATAAAGAGCAACAATGGGAAGCGGAAAATCCCAAGACGGCAGTAGCAGCTAACGTTGCAACCCTTGCGATCCCAGGACTAGGGTGGGGTGGAGCGGCTACACGGGGGGTTATGTTCGCCAGGGCTGGAGCAACTGCGTATAAGGCCGAGAAGGCGCTTAGAGTGGCTGAAGCAGGTGCAGAGGTTGCTCACGCCGGTAGGGTGGCGAATGCCGCCGGGCATGAAATACCCGCGGTCCTTCGCTCGCAAGGGCAAGCATCCCGTATCGTTAACGCTGAGCACGTCGCAGAAGCCTCCGAAACCGCAAAATCGGCTGGCAAAGCTTTAGCGTCCGCGGGCCGAGAAGCGAAGGACGCCACCAAACTCGCGGCTAAAACATCGGTTGAACCTGCCTTTATGATTACCGCTGATCATATGGCGGATACCCACAGAGCAGAGACCAGCGCCAATTCAGGTGCTGAGGCACCATTGAATCCTGGTTCCGTTCTACATTCGATGCACCAAGAGTCGAATCATGGCCAATCACAACAGCCTCTGATGATGCCCATGTCGCCGGCGCCGGCGGCCGATCCACTTGCGCCACTCGGCGGTCATTCAGGCGATTTGCGAGCGGTAGGAGGTGGGAATGAAAGCACGTTTGGTGATGGGCTCATGGGCGCAACAGGTGCGGACTCGGGCTCCCCGTTCGGTTCCAACGAAGGTCAACGACCAGCACCTCGCGTGAACCACAACCCAACCCCGGATGAAGGCACCAGCAGTTCCACGCCGGCACCAGGCGGTCGCGGTGGTGATACCAAGGATTCAGGACCAGGTGTCCGCGGTTCCCGGTAAACAACACGAGGCACAAAAAAGCCCTGCTGAAGCAGGGCTTTTTTATTGCTGTCGTCTCCCGCCCCAATGCATCAGCGGTTTTGAATCACCTTACTCACCATCCCGTTGGCAAGCTGGATAAACATCCCGTTATCCCCGCCGGCGGTATCATCTGGATTAATCACGTAACGCCCACCGATCGCCAACGAAGGGGTCGCATCAACGCCGTACGTCAGCAGCTTCGCGAATGCGCTCTCGAGGCGGGCCTGCGTGACCTTTGCCCACGCCTTTTCAAACCCCTGTACCTTCGCCGCGGCTACTGCCTTTGCCCAGGTCTGGGGATTTTCCATTTCCATACCGCCCTCATGGATTTGAGCGTAGGCGGCCGACATGAACGCCGCCAAACGAGCGGGATCGGCATCCTGAACTGCGTAGAATGCCCGCGCAGCCATGTAGTTTCCCTTGTCGGGTACAGCCACGGGAATGAACTCAACACTCCACCCATCAGGCATGGTTTGTGACCAGCGCCTCAGCATCTGGTCGTAGCTTGCACAAACCGGACAACTGAATGAGAAGAACACGATGACCTTGCGGGCATCTTGGTTCTGCACGGTGACTTCTCTATACGGCAACGACGGCCCCGGCTCCTGAGCCATCGTGAACAGGGGCGACATCAGCGACGTAACGACGGCCATCCGAGCGATAAACTTCTTCATCCAATTTTTCCTGTGTGATGAGCTTCAGCTCAATGACCAAATCGAAAAGTGATTCCTGATGACGCTCCGTGCGCCAATTCCGAACCGCCGATTGCACCTCGCCATAGGGCAAAAGCCTACGTGCCGCCAGTTCATTTAAGAAATCAACAGCGCCTTCGGTATAGCCCATTGCCCTGGCCACTTGTTCCTGGGTAACCAACCCTTGATCAACCAGGATTTGCCCAACCTTGCGGATCTTGCCTTCTACCAACAGGGCAAGCTGCGATTCAGCAGCCTCATTCACTTCGGCAAAACTGACTAACCCTTGCGAGAGGAGGACATCTCCTATCCGTCGGACACTGGGGGCTACTGAGTCGTCCTTGATCAGCCGCTGAACAAGCTCCATCGTCGTGGCGCCTGCGGAAACCATTCGAATCCCGGCCTGCCCCAAGGTATCGAATTGAGGTTGACGTGTAGCGGCATTGAGCACCCCCATCTCACCGCCGTTGCTGAGAATTGCCGCACGAACGTGCTTGTCGGACTTGATCATCTCAATGATCGGTCGTTTGCCAGAGAATGACTCTTTAGCCGTCGCACGCGGCACTTGCCCCTGGATCAGCGGTAAACCGTTGGACTTCAACCAATACGCTTCAGCGTCTGTTACATCAGTCCACTGGTGCTGTACGTCGTTGTTGAGGGTTTGAACCAGGCGCTGAGCGATCACGCCAAGAAGTGTTGAAGCCAGAGCCTGCTTGTCGACTCCAAAATCGAGAAGCCGAGGAATAGCTTGCGCCGCGTTGTTGGTGTGCAATGTCGCCAGAACAAGGTGCCCCGTATTCGCGGCTTGCATCGCGATTTCGGCAGTTTCGGCGTCACGAATTTCACCCACCAGAATCACATCAGGGTCTTGTCGCAGCAAGGCACGAAGCCCAAGGGGAAATGTGATGTAAGGGGTTACGTTAACCTGAACGAACTGTGGGATTACATATTCAACAGGGTTCTCAAGGGTGCAGATGTTCAACGTCCCATCATTCAGTTCGTTGAGTGCAGCGTACAGCGTCGTGGTCTTCCCTGAACCAGTAGGGCCGGTGACTAAAATAAGCCCTTGTGGTTCTTTCAGCATTTCCAAGAAGTGGTGCTTCACCAGCACCGGCATGTGAATATCGTTCAACGTCATGCTGGCGTTCGACTGGTCCAGCAACCGGCACACGATTTTCTGCCCCCCGTGAACAGGCAGAACGTTCACACGGACATCAATCGCACGATCCGGATACTGAAGTGAC
Organism: Pseudomonas sp. GW823-FHT02C02; assembly: GCF_058797635.1. Taxonomy (NCBI): domain Bacteria; kingdom Pseudomonadati; phylum Pseudomonadota; class Gammaproteobacteria; order Pseudomonadales; family Pseudomonadaceae; genus Pseudomonas; species Pseudomonas sp. GW823-FHT02C02. The sequence goes on from NZ_JBXAJV010000014.1 coordinate 106,442, forward strand.
ATGCGACCATCAATGGTTGCATGCCGTTGTGAGAGGTCCATGTTGGCGCGAGCGCGGATCTTGTCATCGAGCATTCTGCCAAGGCTGGCACTGATGGTTTCGACGTGCTGCATGAAATCACCGATTCGCATTTGTATAACAACGCGATCACTGAACCATTGCATGTGAATGTCAGGTGCTTTTAACTTTGCCGCTGTTTCAAACAACGTATTCAGATAGTCGGCGCCAACCTTATCGTGAGGCCCACTGTAAATAAATAACGGGGGTTCTTTAATCATTTTAACCTCCTACCATTAATTAGGCTTTACAGTTCAAGGTTGGTCCGTAAAACAAACGCGAGATGAAACTTTGAGTTGCTGCATCAGCGTCTAAACTCCATGATAGGAGGTCGATTCTGGCATCAGTACTAAGGTAGTTTCTCCCTGCCCACCTAACGCCATCAAAGGCGACCCGCACAGGTAAAGCCCCGCGCTCAACGCGCTCGCACGGGGCTTCCGGGGCAATGGTGTAAAGGATCCACCCGGCTAACATCAGGGAAAAACAACCGCTTAACATCTGCTTCATAAAGAGCGTCCGTAATTGTTCATGATTTTTTGAATATATATGCGCTGACTTTCTACGTATGGGCTGTTATACGCACCAACAGCTTTCCAAGTGTGGCCATACGTCACGATGTTTTTTGCAATTATCCAAGCAGCGACGTTAACGCTGACGCAGCCGTTCAGTAGATCCTTCTCACCAATTCCATAACTGGCCAGCTTCGGCAGCCACCAGGAATTGATCTGCATTAACCCGATGTCCCTTGAGCCATCCGAGTTCGAGGTGTTGATGATGTCGGCCTTTCCAGAAACGTTTTCCGTAACCTGGATGCTGCGCAGCAGACTTTCGCTGACCTTGTAGCGAGCAGCGGCCTCAGCGAAGCAGGTCGCATCAGCGCTACCGGGCCCGACCACAAAGGCTACAAGCAGTGATAAGAGGGATAGTCTTTTCATGCCGCAAAGAATACATTACGCGTACCAATAAACAAGGTGTATCAATACATGTTATCTCAGAATCGACACGCGGTATTCTGGGCGCTCCCCCTGGCCCTTGCTTGCTCGGTAGCCGTTGCCGCTGAATCGGCCAATACGGGCAGCTCGACATCGGCCGCTGAAGTATTCGACTCCGCGCAGCCGGCATCCGACATCGGTACAGACATTTCAAGCGCCATGAAAGGCCTGCTGTCCAATGCACGGGGCGGAGGGGAAGTGTTGCGCACATGGGCGGCTTGGAAAGGCGGTGACAAACAGGCCCTGCCGAAGCTATTCGAACTGGCGAAAGGCGGCAACAGCAGGGCACAGAACATTGTGGGCTATTTGCTCGATCGCGGTGAAGGCGTACGCCAAGACAGCGCTGGCGCAGCCGCATATTTTTCAGCCGCCAGCGAAAGCTTTCCCCTTGCCCGGTATAACTTGGCTGTTCTGACCCTACTAGGCCGAGGGGTACCCAAAAACGAAGCGAAAGCGATGCTGATGTTTGAGGACGCAGTTAAGTCTGCTGGCGTGGATTTGGCGGCAGTGCGCTTGTCTTTGTATTACCTCAAAAAGAGGGACAAGGACCTTGCATGGAAATGGGCCAATGAAGGTGCCAACCGGGGCAACGTCACCGCCTATTACTTGCTGGGCCGCATCCTCTACGAACGCAAAGAATTTTCAGAGGCTTTTGGATGGCTGACCAAAGCCGCCCAGGCAAGTGAACCGAACTCACCAGCGATCTTGTCTGCGATGTACAAGAACGGGCAGGGGATGGACGAAAACCGCAAGATGGCCGCTTCGTGGTGGTTAATTTATGCAGGCCTTAATCGAAACAAGGTTGGCCTAAACGCCAGTGGCTTAGGGACGTTCGGACTGTCCACCAAAGAGGAGAATGAGGCGACCCATTTCGCTACCAACTGGCTTTCGTCACACGAGAACATGGTTCGCCCGAATTACGAAGCAACAATTCTTCAGGCAAGCAGGTCGGATTAACCATGCCCCCAGATCCAGACGGCAATGGACGCTACAAGCAGGACAATCAGCGGCCATGAAATGAGCACCAGCTTCCAATCTGCTCGCGATGGCCAACAGTTGAGGCATTGGGGGGCAAACGCCAACCAAATCAAAATGTCCCCCCATTGGAAATGCTGCGGTCCTTGGGCCAAACGCCAGCTGGCCAACCCGTAAACAATCGGCAAGGCCAGCAAGGGTGCAAGGGCGGTTATCCAGGCATTCATCCAGTTCAGCCCTACGAACCCAACAGACCCCAGCACCAACCTTCCCCGATCAGTCCTGGGCACTAGAGACATAGAGCTCGGTCGAGCCATGGTCACAAGTCCCACTATGAAATGCAGCATTTCATGCACAAGCACGCCGGTAAATTGCAGGCATTTCATGGCTGTCCAGGCTCGCCGTTGAAACGCCATGAACACCCCAAGCAACACCGAAGGGGCTAGGTAGCAATACGGGTTTGCGAACAGCAAATTTGAATTCAGGTATTCAGTCATTGGCCAGGCCCAAAACAGAAATAGGATTCTGATAGATTGCTTTTTGATCCACGTGTAATATACATACGCGTTATTGATTCCAGCACCCAAGGAGCGATCATGATCTCGCCAATTTTTTTTCCTCGCCTTTCCACTGCCGGGCTCGTAGCAACCCTCTTTTTTGTGTGCGGTACGGCTCAAGCTGATCAGGCAAAAGACATTCTGTTCGCCGCTATCAAACAAGGGCATGCATCCGCCGAGCTAACCGGCGAACAGGCTGAAGCGTGGAAAAAAAAGACTGGGTCTAACGAACCCATTCTGGTCGAGGCCAAGGTTCTCAGCCGGTTTAAACAGCCAGATTGCGCAAAACTGGGTGTGAAGATGACACAGGCCAAGGTACCAAAGAAAGAGGGCGGCACTGGCCCCCTCGAGGTCGGCTGGGGGATGAATCTCTGCTCGGATGGACTTCCTCCAGCGGAATCGGTTGACTGGTCGAAATCTCCCCAGCCTGAGGTAAAGATCAACAAGGTGTCTGGCGAATGAAACTGACAAGGAAAATATTTTCGCTCGCAGGATTCCTGGCCATGGCGATTTCATCAGGTCAGGTCACTGCTGATCCACACTCGGACGGCCTGGCGCTGGGGAAAAGCAACCTCAACAAGTTGTCGTCGAAAGTGAACAACAACAACGCGCAAGGCATGCCGCACTACACGAATAATCCTCCCCAATCACAGAATTTTGGTTCATCGTCATTATTTAACGTGGGTGCGACCCGAATCACCACATGCAAAACGGCTGTGGCGGGATCCGACAAAGTGGCGAACCAGGAGTGTGATGCTGTTAACTTCCTCGCCAAAAACCCGGAAGACAAAGTTAAATTCCCTGTTAGCCCTAATGATCCGATCGTCAAGGGCATTGGTAACACGATTAACAATGCGACTGGTGGGAACGTCACACAGCAGTGCACCACAAAAACAACAACAACCCCAGACATTTATGCGACCGAAGTCTGCAATGAATACAACTTGTCCGAGGCCAAGGCTTGCACCATGGGGCAAGTAGTCGAAGTGGACGCAGATTCGAACTATCTATGTAACACGACCCATAACGCACTTCAGTCGCTTGATTGCCATCGCGGCGCAATGCCCACGATTCTACAGTCACCACAGCCATTCAACTACGCAGTCGACCAAGGAAACAATGTCCCAACCTGGACTTCACAGACCTTTAACATGAACCTATCCATCCAGGGGACACCACAAAGTTTTACTCTAACCGGTTACCAGATAGATAATAATGGCCAATTGTTGATTAACGGCGCGGTCGTATACCAAAATATTTTCGGTGAGTGGGCGGGCCGTGATCTACGAAATAGCCGCGTGACATTTGATTCCGATAACGGCAATGCGTCTCTTATGGATCAATCTAACAATTATATTGGCGACTTCTACGATGACGGCTGCAACGCTGGATGCCGAGGCGTGGCACCTAACATTGATATTACAGGGTATCTTCACGAAGGTAATAATCAAATAACTTTGGTTTGCATCAATGCAAGAAAAATTGGCCCTTGTTCTATTAGTATTCAAGGTGTCGCCTCGACGCCTATTGTTGTTGGGTCTGTTATATCTAACGGGTGTATTGACCTAGAGGCGAAGTCGCGATGAAACTGATAAAAGCACTTCTATTCTTGCTTTTGTTTCCATGCATATTAGATCCTGTCGTCGCAGCATCATGCAGAAAGACTGGTTCCGTTTGCGTTGATACCACACCATCAAAAAATATATCTGGCGTTAATGTGACGATTGCTCAAGTTGGGGGGTGCTGGGATTATAAAGATACATACGAGTGCATTCAGCCGAACTCAATTGACTATTGTGCGGCAATTTCTAAAATCGCCGGTTGCTGGCAAACTGGCACCTCTTGCATTTCAGCTGCATGGGACGGAACTTGTCTGACAGAGCAACGGACATTCCGATGCGGCGACCCATCGTTGCCTACGCCATCAAATACAGTAAAACTGGGTAACACCTACACCATCACTAAAGATCAACTCGACACTAGCCAATGCACATCATATACCGATAACCCGCTTTGTTACTTGGCATCCCACACTTGTGTGGAAGGCCCAGAAACACGTGTTATAAACGGTCTTCCTGTTTATAAAGCCTGCTGGAGGTACAAGGATGACTACTCCTGTATCAATCCGAGCAAACAAAACGACTGCCAACAATTCATCGATAAAGGATGCAAAAAAATTGATGAGGCCTGCCTCGAAAGCACGGACCCAATTGGCTGCGTGATGAAACAGGTGACATATAGCTGCATTACTCAAAAAGGCACGACCACAACGACGGAAGACTGTAGTACCAAAACTTCGTGCTACCAGGGCGTCTGCTGGGACACTGGTTATCCTAATGACACCGATTTCGCTAAAGCTGTAGCTGCCCAAGAAGCGGCCCGTGAGGCAGGTGTTTATGGAGCCAATGGAGCACTCTTTGATGGTGTAGCGGAAACCTGCGCTAAGGGGTATGGCGGCATCAAGAACTGCTGCGAGAAGAGCGGTGGGGCACAGTCAAACAACTCGATTATGGGGTCGCTGGCGTCGAGCACCGCAATGGGGGCTGTACAGTACGGCGCAAAATACATGTATGACTTCGCCTATGACAATTCAGCATGGATTCAAAGTGGTTCTAAAGCATTCGGCCTTGAGCACGCTGCGGGTGCAGACTTCCAGATCGGGATGTATGGCCTCACTTATACGTTTGGTGCCGTTCCAGCAACAGGGTTGTTAGGCGGGCCTGTATACGGTTTAGGTGGGGGATTCTATTTTGACCCATATAGCTTTGCCATTGCCGTCGCTATTCAGGTCGTCATGGAATTAAGATCCTGCGAACCAGAAGAGCAGAAATTAGGTATGCACCGTGGAGCAAATCTTTGCCATTTGGTTGGAAGCTATTGCTCGAAAAAGGTATTTGGAGCTTGCGTGGAAACTACGGAGTCCTACTGCTGCTACAACTCTAAGCTGGCAAAAATCATTAATGAACAAGGGAAACCCCAAATTGGGAAAGGTTGGGGCACTCCCAAAAGTCCAAGTTGTGGGGGGTTCACAGTTGATGAATTCCAGCGTGTCGATTTTTCAAAACTAGACCTTACCGAGTTTACCGCTGACATCATGGCTGCTTCTGTATTGCCAAATGTGGATGGCCTCCAGAATTCAGTGAAAACCATGATGGATGGCAAAAAGGAAAATTAAATTTTGTAATAAAGAAAAGCCTCAGCCATGAGGCTTTTTTTTTGCCAAAAAAAACCGACCAAGAAGGTCGGTCGATACTTCGTTAATAGCTGTTACTCAAACAAAGTAACTCGGAGAAGCATGTCCAATGCTTGCCTTGGACAATGAATGAGCAAACATTTAGGTCGTTGATTTCGATACTGTACAGTTCAGGCGGAACTATCGTCTTTATGTTAGCAGCATGAGCTTCGCCAACCGTTAACGTAAAACCACCTCCAGGCATACCACTGACTCGAGGAAATTCCTCTTTCGCTTCTTGGCGATGCAGGTCAAACCATTCCGCAACGTCATTCTCTTTGAGAATTCCGATGTTTCCGTACTCGCTTCGGATCTGATAGGTAATGGTTTTCCCACTGTTGCCTACGCAAATAACCGAGGCATTTGAAAACACGAGTGCATCTTTGGTGTACAGCGGTTGCCCGCCAATCAGCCTTTTCATAACCCCGCCCCTTGTAGGTTTTCCATAGAGCAGGGAGATGTCGCACAGGTCTCTGTAATGCTAGGGGCGATTTCTTGTCGGGACGAAATTACACACGCGTGTCCGTCATATCGGAAGTGAAAGGTAAATCACTTACCCCCAAGTGGCCGGTAGTTCGTCAGGAACCAAAAATGGAAATTCTTCTGTACCTAATGGCAATGGTAGGCGGCTCCATCCAGTACGACTCGGAATGGTTTTTGTCATTGCTGACTGTCTGCGTGGGCATTGCACTACTTGTGACACTCGGGCTAACGCGACTCTGCGCAAGCTTTAAAAACACCAAACACTAATCCAATTGAATGTGAGAGTACCCATCATGAAACGCATCGTAGCTATTGCTTTGATCATCTCTACCGTTGTTATGGGCGGTTGCGCAAGCAACATGACCAGTCGAGACTACAACGAAGCCACAGCTGGTAAAAAAATGAAGGTTGAGCTCGGCGTCGTCGAATCGATTCGCGACGTCAAGATCAACGGCAAAGCCACTCCTCTGGGCGGTATGGCTGGTGGTGCACTCGGTGCGATCGCTGGTAGCAACGGCGGTGGCGGATTGGGCCAATTAGCAGTAATGGTTGTTGCAGGAGCCGTTGGTGCAGCCGTCGGCAGCATCATGGACAAAAAGGTCCATGACTCTGATGGCGTCGAGATCACCGTCAAACTGGCAGGTAACGACTTGCAAGCGGTAACGCAAGCTAAAGACTCTAACGAGCCGTTCGTAAAAGGCGACAACGTACGCGTTATCACCGATCAGAACGGTTCTTCCCGTGTGTCTCATTGAACACAAACCCACACAGACCTCAGGCATACACTGCCTGGGGTTTTTTTTGGGGGAAAAATTTAAGTGTACGAGCGCGAGATTTGAAATAGCCACTGGTTGTCTTATTGCTACGCGTGAAATAACATTTGAACATTAAACCAGCGAATATCCAGCATGAACGAAGACATCGGCAGGCTATCCAGATTGGGGTTCTCGACGCTCCCCGAGTGCCTCCTCACTGTGCCGAAGGGGTACCGTGATTATCACGACCCGATCGAAATCCTCCCGATTCCTAACACAGGGGAGTTTCACTACCTTGCGTTGACGCTGGTCGAGCGTTCGATTTTCACCCGGGAAGGAAAGATGATCGGCGAGTTAAAGGGCGCCTTTCGTGCAGTCATGCGGGCTGTCGACGGCCGGGGGGACCGTGTTCAGATCAATGCGATCGGCAAGCCCGCGATCGAGAGCTGGCTTCAACCGGAACTTGGATCTGTCGTTAACCTTTACGGCCAGTTAACCACCTTCGACGGCCGCTTAGGCTTGGCAAACCCCACCGTGGTCGGTGAAGCGCAAATTGGGCGGGTGGTCCCCATTTACCAAGGGAAGACCAACCAGGTCAGCGCAGATCTCCTTACCGAGAGTATTGGCAGAGCGCTCCCACAGATCAATGAAGCAGCCTGCCTGCTGCTCGAACAGGCGCTAATGCACGAAGACGAATTTGCCAAGCTCACCGGATTCGCTGACCCGGCTACCTTGCTGCGTACCTTGCACACGCCACTTTCTGTTCGAGAAGGGCTCGCGGCTATTGAGGTGGCCAAATCTCTCTCTGTCAAAGCGCTGGTAAACAAGGTCATCGCCAATCGATCGAGACCGGCGGTGAAAGGCTCGCTGTTACGTATTAATCGTGACCAGGTCGCCGACCTTCTCCAGAGGGCACCATTTGAGCCCACCGTCGACCAACTCAGAGCCATTGATGAAATCGTGGGGGACCTCAGATCTCCGTTCCCAATGGACCGCCTGTTGAGCGGTGATGTGGGGACGGGAAAAACCTTCACGTTTATGGTTCCCGCCGCCGCGAGCTACTTGGCCGGTGCACGCGTGGCGATAATCGCACCGAGCCAAATTTTGGTGGATCAGCTGGCCAGCGAGCTTTCGTCACTTTTCTACGAGATTCCTGTCACCCAGTATGTCAGCAAAGCCAAAGGAGACATCTCGAAGGGGATTATCGTCGGTACCACGGCGGTGCTCACAGCGGCGAAGAAAGAAGGCATTGTGTTTGACCTGGTGATCGCCGACGAGCAGCATAAATTTTCCGTTTCACAGCGAAAAAAACTATTGGCTCCGCACACCAATTTTCTTGAAGCGACAGCTACCGCCATCCCACGCACCGTTGCGTTGGTAAAGCTCGGCGGGATGCCCATTTCGATTCTCCAGCAGGCGCCTGTTGAGCGAGAAATCATCTCTCGAATAATCACTTTAAAAGCGCGGGAGAAGTTGAACGATTTTGTCATGGAGGTCATCCATGGAGGACGGCAGGCGGCTTTCATTTACCCGGTGGTCAACGGTAACTCCGATACTTCACGTCACTCTGTTGAAGCGGCCTACGAGCGTTTCAGACGTGTCTTGGGCGACAGTGTCGGTATGATTCACGGTGGCCTTCCTGAAGACGTCAAAACAAAGACAATTCGGGCAATGAAGGATGGGAAAATCAAGCTGCTCGTGGCCTCGACAGTCATCGAGGTCGGGGTAACGTTTCCCTATCTGCATTTGCTCGTTGCGGTTAACGCAGAAAATTTTGGCGTTTCCCAGCTGCACCAACTCCGTGGAAGGCTTGCACGCAAAGGGGGCCTGGGCCATTTTATTATGTACCTACCAGAGCCTATCCAGCAGCAGGCATCAGAACGGTTACGGCGCTTGTCGTCCTGCACCGATGGGTTCCAGTTAGCGGAAATGGATGCTGACGCTCGTGGATTCGGTGATCTCGATATCGATGGAGAAAGGCAATCAGGTTCTTCTAGGATGCTTTTCTGGGGTGTTACCCTTGGGAGGTCGGAAATAGAGCAGGGCGCAATAGATGCAGGTCTCATCCCAACAAAGCAATAAAAGGGGAACAGGTTGGGCGCCAAATCAACACCACTGGCTATCAAGGTAGCGATTTATGAACGACTTCTATCGGGTCAAATGTCCCGAGAAATCGGCCGTTCGTATGTGCTTAGCCAGCCCACAGTTCTGAAATATGCTAACGACGCAGTGGACGAATTGCGACGAGTAAGTGACGTCGAGGCTTCGCCAGTGCTGCTCGGCTTTCTGAGTAGAAAGCTCAAAATGCAGTGCTTCCAGTACCCTGGCGACGATGAAGTTCGGGCACTAATGGCGCCAATTCTGCAACCCTATCTGGTTCGGGCGGAATCAATCAATTTCGCCGGCCGCGAAAGTGCCGACCAACCGTTATCCACCCGGGTGAGCAGGTCCACTGAAGAAGAGTTTTTGCAGATTGTCTCATCGCTGGCGGAAGGGCACCGGCCCGGCCTGACATCCTCGGCACTGCTCAGGGAGCTCGTTGAAGATTATGTCGCGCAACAACGCACCAACCGTTCAACAACCGCGTTAGCCTCCCCGCAGGCTACACAAGAGGCCCACACACCTCTACCGAGCATCGACACCGAGGCATTGCTTGCTGACGTGCTGCACGCTGTCCGCCTACAACTCGAACACCACGGTTTGAAACCGATCAAGTCGAACTGAATCCCCGTTTCTAAACCCGTGTCACGCATCCCCCCATGTAAGGCATTCGCATCCTGGATGCCGCAATTTCATTGCAAGGGGATTCAACATGGGCCACTTCGAAGCACAACTGCCATCCGCGTCAAAAATCTCTATGCGCCACCTGTACCTGTACACGCACATGCTTATCGCGCAAGCGAACGTGAATGGTCGAAAGGTACGCATCGTTTGGGACAACATCAGCACAGCTTCAATCGGTCCTGATCCAATGATCCCTGGTGGATTGCTGATGACGTTGCCAAAGATGGCGGCGCTGGGCACGGAAGAAGACGTTGTGCTGATTGAAGGGCTGATCTCGCACGAGATCGTTTGCCACGGACTGCACACTGACTTTTCTGTTCCATTAAAACCCGGCATCACTGGCGATCTGTGCAACATTCTGGAAGATCCACGTGGCGAACTCTTAGGTATTCCCAAATACCCGGGGGCTAACCAGAAGATCCACGCTGCATTACGCATCCTGAAGGCTAATGGGGTGTTCCGTGGTCCAGATCTAACTCGCGAAACGCCGCCGTCGATTCTGGCCAGCTGGCTTGTCACTGAGCTTCGTAGTGAGTTGCTCAAACAAGACTGCCTTTCGGAATTCGCTAAAGCTTACCGAGCTCTCGCGGTCAGTACCTTCGGGTCCGATCTTGTTGGCCAGGTCAAGCAGATCGCACTGGACGGCTGCCACGCGAAAGATACACAGGGTGCCTCTGATGCCGCTGACCGAATTGTCGCTTTGCTGAAACTGGCAAAAGACAACCCGGCAGCTAAAGGGAAACCCAATGAAAACTCAGGCGCTAGTGGTAGCGGTGAAGGGAAACCTTCCCCGGGTAGCGCGAACGAGCAGGGTGGTAATCCATCGCCGGCACAGGGCAATCCAAACGGGCAGGCTGGACATCCAACGCCGGCAAAGGGCGACCTGAGCAGCGCGATAGATCAAATCCTGAACGCTTCCTCGAAGGATTTGGGTCCATTCGGTAAAGGTCTGGAGGAAATCCTCACCGCGAACACCAAAGCACTAACCAAGTCTGGAGGGGGCTATCAACCCGACAACGCTAGCGAAATGCAGGAACAGCGCCTATCGAAAACGGGTGGCTCTATTGAGAACCGTACACGCCTTCGAGCGGGTGCTCAAAAGACCGCCGCGATGTTGTCCTTGACGTTCGAGGACATGATCGAAACGGTGACCAAAAGTGAAACCCGACGCACAACCGAAGGCAAGCTCAATACACGGTCACTGTGGCGGTACCCGCTGGGCGAAGAGAAGCTTTTCACCAAGACGACAGAAGGGGAGTCGATCGACACCTGCTTCTATCTCCTGGGTGACGAAAGCTCCTCAATGGACAGCAAGTTCGGTCCGGCACCTGGTCCACGTGAAGTGGATGCACGAATCACCGCTCACGAGGCCTGTAAGCGCGTCTCCATTGCGGTAGGGGAAGTGCTTCACAACCTTTCGATTCCGGTGGGAATAGCTACTTACAACACCGTCGTCAGGGAGTGGCATGCGTTTGATGAAAGCTGGGCGAGTACGCTGCAACGCTATGCTCCAACAGCAGCAAATGGAACCAAGACTCACCTCGCGGTGGTCTGGGCTCTGAAGAAACTGATAGATCGGCCTGAGGCCCGGAAGATCTTGATTGTGGCAACCGATGGCGATCCAGGTGACAGCGATGTACTGAAAGCGGCGATCGCAGAATCGTCGAGCCTCGACATCGAGGTTCGATTTGTTCTGATCGGTGACCGATACAAGGGCCAATACGCAAGCGCTGGCTTGAACTTTGGTGTTGCTCTCACGGAAAACGAACTGGCAAAAGCGGTATTTGGCGCCCTTAAACAGGCAGTTGCCTAGTCATAAACCAACCCACCCACCGAGCTCTTCACAGAGCTCGGTTTTTTTTTGCGATCCTTTCCACTTCTAGTCCCCTGTTACGCATTTCCGTGTACCAGGCCTTCGCAAGAGGCCCCAACCTGCACAATGGGGAATACCATGGAATTCATCGACACCTCCGCTCCGATCGCTGTTAAAAACGCTAAAGAGGTTTTTGAAACCACGTCGCCGTTCTTCGACAAGATGCAAACCAAGATTTTCCCGGCAACCCAACACACTCCGGTCGTAGGGCGGTTCAAATTCAAAGAAAGCAGCCTCACTCGTTTGATCCTCTGGGCGGCGGCGGCAAATCTTCCAGCCGGTTTTTTCGGCGCCGAGATGAAACGCAATATGTATACCTATGGCCCTTCCGGATGCGGTAAAACACGACTGGTCGAGGCATTTGCTGCTCGAACTGGACGTTCGGTTTTCAGGGAGCAATGCTCAAAAGAAACCACCCTATCCGACCTGTTCGGCAGCTGGAAGCTATGCGGAAAAGATGAAGGCATGAAATGGGTGTATGGCAAGGTTTGCCTGTGGGCTATGCAACCTAACTCCATCCTGCTGTTGGATGAGTGGGACCAAGTACCAGCTGACGTCGCTATGGGCCTTAACGGTGTTCTAGATGGTGCTCCAATTCATCTGGATCAGACAGGGGAAATCATTAAGATCGCACCTGGTTGCATGATCATGGCCACCGGTAACACCAATGGTCGCGGTTCTGCTGGCGGTCAAGGTGGTAGTGCTGCTGTCTACAAAGGCACGCAGAAAATGAACTTTGCCAACCAGGACCGCTTCAACGTCATGTTTGAAACTTATCTCCCTGAGGCGGATGAAGCTGATCTCCTCGTAAGTGAGACCAAGGCAAATCCGGTGGCCGCAAAAGCCATGGCCAGCCTTGCTGCAAAAATTCGGGCCAATTTTATTGGCTTGAATGAAGACGCCGGCGCCGGTGGCATGGCTTTCCAGTTTACGATCACCACACGGAACGTCCTCAACTGGTCGATGAACTTCAACCTGCTCACCCAAATGGGGAAAAAGGTCGAAGAGGCATACGTCGAAGCGCTACGGATGACAGTGCTCGACTTTGCACCGAAAGACGAAGCAGCTGCGATTCTCTCAACTTGGTCGACGATTGTTGGGCCTTCCAACTAATCGTTAAACGCTCCATCACACCCCGGCTTGCCGGGGTTTTTTTTGCCTTCAATTTATGGGGGGCTGTGCGCCATCTCCTGTCACTGGGTCTTCGCAAGAGACCTGCATTTCAGTGAATTTCAGGAGAAGCACATGAGCACAATCCAATCCACCGCCGACGTAAGCGTTCAGATCCTTCAGGACGTTGTGCTGTTCGACTACATCATCGGCGGCAGCACCGGTGAGAAGACGGTAGAGGCTGATGACTTCATTCGTGAAGTTGGCAAAACACTCCCGAGTGGCACCTTTGCCTGGGTTAACAAATACCGAGCAGAAGCAAAGCGCGAAATCTTGAAGGTGGGGGTCTCTAGGCGGGTCAACAACCGCGTGCGAGGCTACTTTGTACCAACAGCACATGCCCAAGGGCTGGCCCAGGCACTGAAGCAAATCAAGGAAAAATACCTGGCAGAGAAGAAGATCTTCTTGGCTGAACTGCCCGGCAAGGTTGAAGAATGGGCTAACGCCCCGGAGAACGCTAGCGTATCAAAGCCAGGTGGTAGAACCCGGGCTGAACTGATTCGTCAGCACGCTCCGCAGCACGGTGTTCTTGAAAAGATGTTGACGTTCGACATCTCCGCGATTCGTATCAACGACACCAACTACTTTGGTGAAGAAGATGCACTGCAACAGGAAGTAAAGGGGCTGGTTGGTCAGGCCGCTTTTGAGATCTCCGAGGATGTTCGTAAGTCCTGGTCGGGATCGCAGAAAGGCCACACAACCTCTCGTGTTTTGGGGCTGGTGCGCCGTGTCCAGGACAAGGCAGAAGCCATGAGCGTGCTTTCGAGCAAGTTCGGAAATCTGGCTAAGCTGTGCGGTGAAGTTCTAGCTGCCGTACCAACAGGACAAAACATCGAAGGTGTCGCCTTCATCCAAGTTTCGAGCTTGCTCTCGTTCTGCATGGATCCCGAGAAAATCATTGGCGACCAAGCCACTGCTTTCGATCCTCTCGATGTCACTGATCAGACCGTCACAGGTGCACCAGATACCACCAGTAACGTCTTCTTCGGTGAAGCTCTCCAAGTGACTCCGACAACGACAGCACCAAATACAACACAACCTGAAACAAGCGTGTCCATCGTTCCACCTCTGCCCACTGATCGCGAGGCCCATGCGAACATCTTCTTCGATGTAGAGCATGACGCCGTAGCAATCGAACCCGCTGCCCCAGTGTCTGAACCCGAACAGCAGGACCCAGTCCAGTCGTTCATTTTCTAACCCACAAAAAAAGCCCCGATCATTGATCGGGGCTTCTTCATTTCTTGGTAACCGCGGCGAGGGTTGTTACTCAGTAAAGTTGTTACCTGGTACTTCCACTTCGGCTTTGGCCATCAGGTAGCGTTTCGATTCGCGCTCATACAAAGAGACCAGCGTAATCCGCACGTTGATCGGTGTCTGCTCCCACTCTTCAGAGCTCGGTGCGTATCCGGCCCACTGGGGATCTTCCTGCATCTTCCTGATAGAAAGCCAAAGCTGCTCGTTTAGGTCTTTGGAGTTGAAAAAATCTTCAGCAGTAAAATGCTCTGCGAGTAAGTAGACCTGTATGAGAGGCAGTCCTAAAAACTCAGCAATTTTTTGAAGCTTCTCTTTACCCAGTGACTTAATTTGGCGGTTGCCATTCGCCAGGGAGTTCCAGTAGATCTGAGTCACACCGACTATATCGGCGATGGCGCGATCTTGAAGGCCACGTTCAACAATGGCCTTTTTGATCATCTTAATCAGACGAGCACCTTCGATTTTGTTTCTATCACGAGTCGACGTTTCATCTTCAGTCGGCGACCCTGCATCAGCTACCGCTTGCGCTTCTCGCGCCAACTGAGCTTGTTCTAACGCCTGCTTAGCTAATGCTGAAATTTTCTGCCTACTATTTTTCGGTGCAGCTTTGGCGGGCTCCGGCGTAACAGCTGCGGCTGGGGTCTCGGCTGGAGCTGGAGTAGAAGCTGGTTTCTTTGCAGCAGCGGAAGAACGCACTCTCGGAGCCTTAGTAGCAGCCGGGGCAGCTTTAGGTGGTGAGGACTTTGCAGTACTAGCAGCTGCTGGTTTTTTTGCTGAGGTACGAGCCTTGCTCTGCGGCTTCTTAGTTTCAGTTGCAGTAGCAGGTGTCGTATCTACATTTTTTGCTGAAGCGCGAGACCGCCCTTGCGTAGAGCCACTTGGTTTCTTGTCACTAGGTTTTGTCATGGTTACGGCTCCAGGTTGTTCGCGTGGGGTCGAAGAAGAAGGGGCGCCCCTTGTATAAATAAAGCAGGGAAATGCCATTATCTGTAAAATTAATTCTACACAGTTAACAACAAGATTCAATCTCTTGTTCATGTGGAACAAGAGGCGGAGCGCCCGTTTTTCAAGGCTCTGCATAGAGACGGATTAGGCCAAAAGCAGACAGCTTTAGCGTGAATTTTGTGCGTAAAAAGAGCCTCAAACCAGAGGATAGAGCCGACCCACCATCGACAAGTTCCCAAACTTTTTCTCTACCCTGGCATCTGCCACTCGCATGATCAGCGAGGCTACTTCCCGAATTGATACCGTTGTGCTCCCTCCTAAAGGCCAACCAGGCGATCGGCGCATGAGCTGGGTTGGCCGGGATAACGCTGGCAGCAGATTCATTCAGTATCATTTTGCTGATGTTGTATTATTGGTACGTGTTGAGTATCCTCGACCGAACCAACTCCAGCAAAAAATGAGGTACTCCATGCTCCCCCAGGACGCAAAGCGCAATCCGGATTCCTACTCGTATCCAAACGGGATGCTCAACTCAGGCTATATCGCCGGCGTCCTGCGGAACAACGACCCAGTAAAAGGGATCTGCTTCATCCAGCAGACCCGCAGTGAAAACCACATGCTTCCGATCCATTACGACCCGAAAAAGTCGCCGATTCCCCGCGAAATCAAAGAGTGGGACCTGATCATGGCGTACGTCCATACCGACGGTGCAGTAGAGGGCGAAAACCGGATTGCAAAGCTCAAAAGCATCCGCTTTGAAGCCCCAAACTTCATGCACATGGGTACGCGCTTTCGTGATGACTTCATGAAGAAGTGGGGCGCAGCGGTTCATGCCGCAGCCGTCGATTCCGGAACACCGAAGTCCGTCGAGGAATTGCAGGCGATGCCGGGCGATGACAACGATGCACGTCGTGACTCGTTCGACTGGAAAGCGATGGAGCTGAACAAGAACGCATCGAACCAGATTCGCATCGCCGGCTTCATTCAGGCCAAGTCACTGGAACGCAATCGTAAACATCCGACTGATGGCACCCCGATCAATGACCGACTGGTGGTTCTGATCCGGCAGAGCAAGGATTCGGATCAATCAATCCCGGTCCGCTGGTATGGGCGCAACCTTCAGCCCCTCGCCGAGAAACTGGCCCGCGGGATGCCCATCGTCGTGTCGGGTGAGTTCCGTATCGACGTGAAAGCCCTCGGGATGCCGGACCCTGAGACTCAAGTTGCCCCAGTCTCGAAGACCCCCTTCATCCAGGCGAAGGACATGCCCGCACCAGTCTCCCCGGATTCCGGACACATCAAAATCGTTCCAGGCTGGGCGGCCGAGCTCTTCAAAGGCCACGGCACGGCCCAGACCGAACAACCTGCCGACCAAGATCGAGCCGCACTGTTCGGCGCTGCTTTCGCTCCACAAGAAGGCCAATTGGATGAACAGCCTGGCGCGTAATTAAACGGCAACGCCAAACGAAGTGAAAAAAGCCATCGAGGTCCTTGACCACTGTCGATGGCTTTTTCCGTTTTGGTGGCAGTAGTAACTCACAGCAGCCCCGACCATTACAGGCGGTCGGCTTCAACCCCTATAAAACTGAAGGCATGGTCAGCAATGGGCAAGACTCTCATCATCACTGAAAAATCGACTGTCGCAGCCACCATCGCTAAAGCGATCGGCGGGTTTAGCAGGGTAGAAAACTGGCTCGAGAGTGAAGACGCCATTCTTGCCCCCGCTGCTGGACACCTGGTGGAGATCCATTCAGAGGAGATGGCCAAGGCTGGCCGGGATATCAGTAACCTGCCGGTGATTCCGGATCAATTCGAACTGCGCCTCATTGAGGAAAAGAAAAAATTCTACCAGGTGCTCGATCGCCTCATGCGCCGATCGGATGTTACGGCTATCGCCAACGCCTGCGACGCCGGTCGAGAAGGGGAACTGATTTTCCGTCTGATCTACAAAAGAGCCGGGTGCACGAAGCCAATGCTTCGCCTCTGGATGACCTCAACCACAGACGAAGCCATTCAATCAGCCTATGCAGGAATGCGCCCCGGGGCGGACTACGACAACCTTGCAGAGGCGGCTGAGATTCGAAGCGAAGGCGATTTCATCGTCGGGATCAATGCCTCTCGCGGTATCACCCGGCTTTATGAGCGCCAGACCGCTAAAGCCGAAACCTTTCCGTTGGGCCGGGTCCAGACCCCGACGCTTTCCTTGGTCTGTGCCCTGGAGCTGAGCATTCTGACTTTCCGGCCGGTGCCTTACTGGGAAGTGCACGGTACGTTCGGTGTTGGCGCCGGCAACTATGTCGGAAAATGGCAAGCACCTCGGACTGCGGATACCGCCGGCACTGAAAAGGACAACCCCCCACACCGAATACTGAACCGAGCAATCGCAGACGGAATTATCGCCAAGTGCTCCGGTGCGGTACCGACCAGTGTGGAAGAAGAGGTGAAGCCGGCACAAAAGGGCGCTGGCAAGCTGTACGACCTGACCGGGCTACAGAGGGAGGCGAACCGCAAGCTTGGCTTCTCGGCGGCTTACACCCTGGAGCTGGCCCAGAAACTCTACCTTGATCTCGGCCTGACCACCTACCCGAGAACCGATTCCGCCTACCTGCCAGATGACTTCGTTGGTGAAGCCAAAAAGCTCATGAGCACCTTCGGGGGCAGCCCATATGAGGAGCATGCCCAGCGCGTTTTGGATGCTGGATGGGTCAAACCGAACAAAAAGATCTTCGACTCGAAAAAAGTATCTGACCACTATGCGATCGTGCCCACCGGTAAGCGCCCGGGAGAGCTGACCGAAGACCTGCATAGAATTTACGACATGATCGTGCGTCGATTCATCGCGGTCTTCCATCCGGCGGCCGAGTATTCCGTTACCGTGCGGCTAACCACCGTTGAAAATGAAGTGTTCCGCACTACCGGACGGGTGTTGGTTTCACCTGGCTGGATGCAGGTGTACGGTCCGGGCGCCGCAGACGCTGACGATGCCGACGACCGTGAAGGGGATGCTGAAGACAAAAAAGAGTTGGTCCCTTACGTGAAGGGCGAGCACGTAAGCGCCGCCGGCCTTGATCTGAAGATGCTCAAAACAAAGCCCCCTCAGCGGTACACCGAAGACACGTTGCTCGGTGCCATGGAAACCGCAGGCCGCCTCATTGACGACGAAGAGCAGCGGGAGGCGATGAAGGACCGCGGGCTCGGTACGCCGGTTACTCGCTCGGCCATGATCGAATCGCTATTGGCGGCTAAGGATGGATCTAACCGGAAGAAAGACCCCTACATGGTGCGAGACAAAAAGTACCTCGCGCCCAGCGCCAAGGGCATGACGGTCTACCGGTTCCTGCTGGAGAACAACATCCAGGCTCTGACCTCACCGATCCTCACCGGTGAATGGGAGCAGAAACTGCGATTGATGGAAAAGGGCCAATACAGTCGGGCGACCTTCAAACAGGAGCTGTCCGAGCTGACGATCCAGATTCTCGACACCATCAAAGAGAAGTATGCCGGCATCACCGTCAAGGTGCTCAAAGCCCCGTGTCCGACATGCGGTGGGGCTGTTGAAATCCAAGCCAAGACGTTCGCGTGTGCGGGGCAGTGCGGCTTTTCGATCTGGCGTGAAATTGCCAAGCGCACCCTAAAGGTATCCGAAGCGGAAACCTTGCTCACAGAGAAATTGGCGCTCGGCCTCAAAGGCTTTGTCAGCACAACTTCAGGGAAAAAATTCGAAACGGGCCTGCGGCTGCTGGATGACGGCAAGTTGGAGTTTTACTTCGATCCGACCGCCAATACCAAAGATTCAAAGGGCAACGTGGTGACTTGCCCGAAATGTCAGGGCCCTATGCGGCGGATCAAAACCGCTACCGGCCATTTCTGGGGATGCTCAGACCGAGATGAGTGCAAGCACACCATGAACGATCACAACGGCGATCCTGTCGAGCGGCCAAAGGCACATGAATGCCCAGAGTGCGGAAAACCCATGTACTTGCGAAACGCTGATAAATCGCCGTTCTGGGGATGCAGCGGCTTCGTTAAGGGCGGCGGCGGTTGCAACAACACACTAAAGGACAATAACGGAACACCTGTGCCTAAGTCGGCACCATCGCCGGCGCCCGCGTCCCCACAGGCAGATCAACCATCCCAATCCCAGCCGGCGGCTTCCGAGGTGTTCCTGTGAACGCAAACAACAGAATCATCCGAGCGGCCTTTCTTGTTTTTGGGTTTTGGTGGCTGGTGTTCACGCTGGTCGAATTCGGTGGTCAGCCGTTAGAGGTGTTGGAGAACTGGCAATATGTGGGGAATACGGTTTCTCGATGGGTGCTGGGTGTTGTTGCCGGTTTGATAATGGGTGTTTGGTACATCTGGTTCGGTCGAGTAACAGCGATGAGCCGTTTGTTCAAAGGCAAGTTGGGCAATCGGCTCAATGGCGCTCGTTCAACGCTTGGCGACGTGCCAATGCCGGCCCGGGCGCCCAAGCGAGTCGACAGCCTGGCCAAAAGACTCCCCATTGGCAGTGCGCTGGTGAATGCCTGGGTAGCGGCCAACGAAAAGAAGTATCCGCAGCACGTAAAATTCTTTTGGGCAATCTGGGACACATACTCGGCACACCAGCACTTCCCAGCGTCGCATCGCAAAGGTGGCCATGGTAACCGGCGCCTATGGGAACACTGTCTGGCCGTTGCTGATACGGCCCTGGCTGATGCCGGCACCTATGTGTTTGATGGGGTCTACGTAAAAGCTCGGGGCAAACCCAAGTTCAAAATCATCGACCTCAAGAACAAGGAGTTTCGATTCGACCCTCAGGACCCACTGATCCCGATCCTGGCACTGGCACATGACATCGGCAAGCTGGAGGCTTATGTCCTCGAGCCAGATGGATCAGTCAAAACCAAGGAAGAGGGCAGTGCACTTACCCCCCAGGATGACAACCGCATTTCCCACGATTCATTGGGCGCCCGCATTCTGGCGCGGTTTCCAGAATACTGGGCACTACCTGGGCGCGACAGAACAGCGATCAACCTGGTCATTGGTCACTACCATCATCCAAGTCAGTTCCCCGTCGATCGTAATGGCCTGAGCCTCGATGACCGGATGACCGCGCTGATGGAGTATTTGATCCTGGTCGACAAGAAGACCGGCATGGCTGAATCGAACATCACCGACAGTTTGAATGAACTCGAAATCACCGAGGAAGAGTCGAGCTCGATCTACCACTGTTTCGTGGACATCATCACCGAATTCGGACGCGTCAACGGCACAGGAGATAAAGCCCGGGACTCCACGCTGAAAATTGCACAGAAGCATGACGGGCTGATTGTGGTGAAGGAAAAAGACCTCCGCATGCTCATCCTTGCCAAGATGGGCTGGTCTTTGGACGAGGGCGACGGCCGCTACCGGGTCACACTCAATCTGATGTCGACCCTGCAAGAGAAGGGTGTGCTGTACACGACCCACAACCATGCAGACATGAGCCGCTTTCTCCCAATGTATTCGGCATCCTTCAGGGACTCACAGACAGGGGCCCACATGACAACGTGGGAGCCCGTCATCATTATCCGACCTGTCTCCACGACGCCTGAATTGGCAGGCCTGACCGGTCTACCGAATCTGGGCTCAAAACTGGACGTCGAACGCCCGCTCTTCACTCACAACCTTGGCATTCAAGAGGTCGACGGCCTCCGTGCGCTGATCGCTCTGGGCTTTGGTACCGAAATTGCCGCCAAGGCGAACATAGCCGGCAAACAAGCGAAGGCCCAGGCCTCAGCACCACAAGTCACGGCTCAGAACCCGCAGCCACTGAATGCCCCCAATGCTCAGTCGCCGGCGGATACCGGCTCTGGCCCGTCCACCGGTGTGGTGACACCAGCTGAAGTGGAACAACCGGCCACATCGGGTGTTGCCCTGGACCAGCCGACTACGCCGATTGAACAAACCGTAGATGCTGAACCCCAGCAACTGGTCAGTATCAAACCGGCGTTGCGCCTGGTGCAAACGACGCCCCCCAACACGCTTGAGATCAGCGAGCCTCCATTGGAAGCCGTTGAAGTGCCGGCGGAGGAAGAGGAGTTGCACCCGGACGAGCTGCAACTTGAAATGGCGGGGCTGCTTGAGCAAGTATCCGCCGATGATAACGACGATGACGAATTCATGGCGTTTGTCGGTACCTCTTCAGAAGACGACGACGGCTTCGGGGACGCGTTCGCCGACTTCGGCGAGGAGGTGGCCACCCCTCAACCTGTTCCCATGAACAAACCGGAAACAGCGTCGGTACCTGAGAACCAGTTTGAACAGCAAACCAAACCGGAAGAATCGCCAGCGGCAATCAGCTCCGAAACAGCATCCGCCGCACCGATAGCCGTAGCGATACCTGATCCTGATGCACAGTCATCCAGGCGTAAACTCAGCCCGGCAACTGAGGCCGCAGCGTTGAAGGCCTTGGGCGACGCCACCCCGGATTTCACCGCATTCGTTCAGCCACGCAAAAAAAAGAAATCGGTGTTGAACAACATGACCCGCATTCGTGAGGCCATCGCACATCAGGTGATACCTGTGTGCGGGAGTAGGGATGGGTTCGAATATTTGCTGGAAGCGGACATTGTTGCCTTTGATGCGGATCTGGACCTCAAAGCCCTAATCAAGGCGGAGAAGCTACCCACTGTGACGCCAAAACCCGGTTGCACGATGGTCGGATTTCCAGTCGTAACAGAGCGTTTGAGCCGCGACTGGTAAAGCGAAACGCGATCAAAACTCCCTGGCCAGCGCGATGCAGGCTGGGGAACTTGATCGGCGGCAGGCGCAGCGATTGAAAACCTTCCCGTCAACTGCCGGCCTCTTTATTTGTTGACAGGAGTCGTCGGCAGATCTTCATCCCTCTGCTCAGGCGCAATCACTTGGGGTTTGACGCTTTCGAGCAAGGCCGTTTGCAGCTTGTCATTCTGTTCGCTGAGTTGGGCGTTCCGTTGCTCCAGCTTCTCCAAGTTACGATCCGTGACCTCAAGTCGCCCGCGGAGTTGCGCCGCCTCATCACTGGCTTTTGATCGCAATTGCCGCAGCTGATCCTTCTCATTCCGCTCCCGCTCAAGCTCTTTGGTCAGCTTGTCGGTTTTGGTCTTCTCCTCATCACGTACCCTGGCCGTTTCTCGCATCAAGAAGTCTTGTGTCTTGACCAGTTCAACCTGGTGGCTTTCAGCCAAGGTGGTCAGATCCCTCTGGGAGCTTGCCCGCAGATCCGTCAACTGCTGTTGCAGGCTATCCACGTGCCCTTGAAGGCGCTGCTGTTCCTGCATATTCACGGCCAGCTGAGCCGCTGTTTTCTCTGTCTGGTCCTTCAGCTCCGCCGCCAACGCTTTACGTTCAGCCTCATTGGCCTGTAGCAGCTCCGTGAACCTGAGCTTGTCTGCCCGCAACCCCTCAATCTCGCGTGTCTGACCGTCGAACCGCTCGATGGCAGCCAGTTCATTGGCTTGGGCAGTTTCCATCGCTGCTACCGTGTTGTCTGCCTGAGCCTGTAGCTGCTGCCGTTCAATTTCATGCCCGGCAACAGCGGCGTTGAGTGCGACATCCCAGATTTTGTCGAAACTCGCACACACGTCATCGGGAATGCTTGGTCGCCGTAGCCGAGCACTCAGTGCTGGTCCGGCCTGCACCCAAAATTTCTTGACCTCATCGTTGACCAAGTTGGGGGATGCCGAGATGCCGTGCTCTGCGGCGATCATCTCCCGGATGGTTGACTGCCGAACCTCCTCGCCAAGGCCAAGCAGCCGTTCCGCGTATTGATGCACCAACAGCCGTGTGCTTTTCAGCTGAGCATTGGGTGACTGCTTTGTCATGGCTATCAGGGCTCCGTCATTGAAAGGTTTGCGCTAGTGGTAGTTCGGTTTTTCCATACCGCTTTTTTGCTAGGAGTTCACGAGACTCGAGCAAGCCACTTATCAGGCTCTGCGCCGAGGTCAATGATTCAGGCTTACGCTGAATATTGAACGAGCTGATTCAGCCGACGGCTCGAATCCTGACTGTTGTATCAATTACCGGTACGGGGTGTGTGGTGCTGAATTCAACGATTTACTTCTGGCTCATTCGGTTCATCACGGACGAACGACTGGCCGAAAAATTCCAGAAAAAACAACGCGTTACGTATGTAAACGGCAACGCCATGGACGCTCGGAAGTGGTCTCCGTAGAATTCTACAACATTTCATACTGAAACCAATACGATTCCTATTAGGAAATACGATAATTCGTGATAACCATAATTATCACGACTTTTCATAAGGAGGGGTGGCCGTTAGATCAATCTAGCAGTAGCTCACATTTGTGCGGAATGGGTTGCCGTTTCGATAAAACCCTTTAGAATCGGGTTTTTAATTAAAAAGACTTGCGCTGTGGATCAAGCCAAATCACGCAAAGTGGAAAAGGGTTCGCCCTTCTTACGCCCAGCGAAGCTTTCTCGAGAGGCCTTCAAAGCGTTCATTGAACAGCGTGGCTGGCGAATGGCCGACGTGGCTTGCCGGTGGTCAATCCGGCCGGAGCACTTGAGCAGGATTGCGGCGGACGAGGACCGTGATCTGAAATGGGATGACCTGGTGCGATCGCTGCCGGCATTGAGCGCCTTCGAGCGATCGTGTGTGACAGCGGCTAGGCTTTCCATCATTCCGCCAAAAACCCGCAGACGCAAAGGGCAGCCCATTGTCGAACCGGTCCAATCGGTAGACCCTGAGTCGGCCGGCGCCGTAGTGCAAACTGATCCACCGTTCAAGTGGGAGCATGGCGACGACGAGGGCGAGGATGAAGCGTTCTCGCCGGGCGTCGACGGCTTCCGTTACCGCAGCTATCTGTCGCGGGGCTCAGAACTGGTGGTCGTGCAGGAGATCGATGGCTTTGCCCGCGAGCATGCCATCCTGGTCGTAACCGCTACCCGGGTCGGCGTCGACCCCGCCGGCGGAGCACAGGAAGAGTACCAATGCGAGTCAGCGACGGGTGATCGGCGGTGGTTTGCACCGGATCAGATTGACGATTGGCTGGTGTCCAACGGAAAAATGCGAGATCTACGATGACAAAATCAGTTACAAGCATGCTCAGTCGGTTAGATTTCCAGTCCAACGCCGTGATCGCTCTGCTCGATTCCGATGTAGTGGTGGAACCGAGTCAACATCCCGACTTGATCCAAGCCAACAGCGACATCGAGGCGGCGGCGATATGGGTGAATACCACCGCCACCAATCCGAAGTCTCGCCGGGTCATGCGCAAGGAGGTGGAGCGATTCATCTTCTGGTCCCAGTACACTCGCGGGAAGCAACTGTCTCAGATCAACGTCATGGACGTGAACGACTACGCCACTTTCCTGGCCGATCCTCAGCCCCGCGAGTTGTGGGTCAGTGAAACCAAGTATCCGCGTAAACACGAGCAGTGGCGCCCGTTTGCAGGACCGCTCAGCCTAAGCTCGCAGCGCTATGCCCTGATGCAAATTGGTAGCATGTACGCATGGATGGTCAAGGGCGGTAGACTCAAAGGTAACCCGGTCGGCCTAGTACGCAAGCCGCATGCGCCGGAGGACAACACGATCAAGCGCTTACTGCCTGAAGAAGGCATTGCCCTCGCCTTTGAAGCAATCAGCCTGACCAAAAGCCCACGCAAGCGAGCGCGGGATCACTTTATGTTCAGCCTGTATTACCTGACCGGTGTGCGAACCTTTGAGGCGACCACCTCCAACATGAGCAGCCTCAAATGCTCGGCCAATGGGACCTGGTGGCTGACTGTTCTCGGTAAACGCAACAAAGTCCGTGAAGTACCCATTTCCGAGGAGCTGTACCAGGACCTGCGGCTATATAGAGAGACCTTCGGTTTGCCGCCGGATATACCTGCGAAAGATCCAACCCCCCTCCTCCTAGCCGCCAATTCGAAACTCAAAAGGGCGCACACCAGCACAGTGCTCAAAGCCATCATCGAGATCATGACCCGGGCGGCGGGCCTGGCCATTCAGCGCGAACAATTTGAACTGGCCGACCGACTATCGGAAGCGACAACCCACTGGCTTCGTCACTCCTGCTTCAGCCATCTGGCAAAAGCCACGGGCGATCTGGTGATGATCAAATCGTTGGCTGGCCACAGCAAGATCGAAACCACTAGCCGTTACCTGCACACCGAAAACGATAACCTGCATGCCAGAGTGGTTCAGACACTGAGCACGCCGCGGCTCAAATAGCTCAGTTATTGCTTTGGCGCACCCCGGGACGCTTTTTGGGCATCCAAGTATTTAAGGGCTTCGACGCCAATCCAGAATGCCAGTTTCCCATCGGCATCATGGCTGGCTTTTTCAAGCCTCTTGAATTCGTCCAAGGGCAAGCCGGCGCCCCTCAGGAGCGCATGGAAAGCCTTCATGGAGTTATTCAGAACATCCAGTCCACCGCCTTCCAGGACGATCGTCAGCGGCTCAGTCAGTATTGGTGGTGGTGCTATGTCCCCAACGTCGGTGGTGTGCGCAGGGTCATTTAAGTGATTCGGCGCATCCGACTGCGCTGCCTTGCGCTCAACTTCGGCAACCTCGACCTCGTACTTTGCCTCGGCCCAGTCCAAGAAGCCGCCGGGTTCTCCACCGCCCTCAAAAAACTCTTCTCGTAACGCTTCATAATGCTCACCGTCGTTGTGGTGCAGCCATTCGTTGAAACTTTTCATGCTCTGCGCTCCGGGTGAACAGGCGCGAAACCCGCGCCCTGGTACTGCCGAACCCCTCACGGCGTGCTTGTGTGTAGCGGTTGCTCGGCTTTTCCTACTCGTTTGCCTTGTGGTTCGCTTCTTCGCGCCACTTGCTTTCAGCGCTTGACTTGGTAGTACCGCGGACATCTATTCGCTCCCCGCGAAATTCCGCATACGCACGGTATGACTTCCCACCCTTAACTATCCAACCCTGGACCTGCTCACCGTCAATTACGGTTGAAAACTCAACTGCTGCGCTCATTGCCTACGTGCTCATGTGGTTATTAATGAAGCCAGCTTGCCGTCACGACAGCAAGTCGTGTGCATTTCGGAGAGCGAGTCGCGGCCTCCTGACAAGAATATCAGCCAGCCCATCGTGACGTTCACGGAAGATGCCGGCAGGTCATCGAGCGCCCCCCCTGTGCGAAAGACCCCTTCCCTGCTGCCCTAGGTGCTCGTACTTGGCACGTACACCAAGCCAGTGATTAGCCATTGTCTGTTTCAACGTGCGGCATTAGATACTTAGCTGATTATTCGCAATCCATAGGGTATTGATCATTAATTTGCCTTTTTACTATATGAAGCTACAGTGCAAATGACGATTTCTATGCGGGTATCACCCCATTTTGTCTTGTATCAGCTGATACATCCGGTACAGAATGGCCCCATTCGTACTTTCACTCGCCGGTGCCGCACATGAATGCAGCTACAGAACAACTCGATCAATACACGTTCACCGACTTCACTTCCTTGAGATACAGCCCGAAATTCGTAGCGGAAAGCTTGCAGATCAGCTCGCAAACCCTGAAAGCGATCGAGAAGGATAACGACCTCACAATCGACCGAATTCGTGGGCCTGTCGGTGTTCGTAGTTACTCACTGATTGATATGTTCCGCATTGCTGCAATCCGCCGCCAGAACGGCAATACCAAAGGCCTTGGTCGACAAATCACGATCAGCACCTACGTACAAAAAGGCGGCACTGCAAAAACCACCACCACTTGCAACACGGGGATTTTGTCAGCGCTGGCAGGCTATAAAACGCTGATCATCGACAACGATCCTCAGGCAGACGTTTCCAGCATGTTGGGCTATGACCCAGATCAGACGACTGAGGAACTTGCCGAGCTTGGTCTACCGGTGGACCGTGCGGTTGAAGGCCATTTGGGCAACTTGATGCGCCTCGGGTCAACCTTCCCGCCCATGGATCTGGATCAGGTGATCAAGAAACCTTTCGGCGAGGATGGCCCTCACCTGATTCCCGCATTCGATTCGCTTGACGACATGGATGTGGTCCTTCGAAACGCGCAAGGCGCTGACTTTCGGTATTCGTTGTTCATTGAGCGGGCTCGGCAAGGCAAGGTCCCGCATTGCGACCTGTCCAGCTACGACGTGATCATCATGGACAACGCCCCATCTGGCACCATGCTTTCGCGTAACAGCCTCGCCGCTGCGGATTTCTTGTTGTGCCCAATACGCATGGACAAATTTTCGTTTCGAGCATTGTCGCGACTGGCTTTCAAGATCAATGACATGAGCGCGGATTTCGGGCGGGCCCCTGAAATCATCGCGATTCCGACGATGTACATCAGGAACCGTCCTCGTATTCAAGCCAACTTGGCTAGGCTTTCTTCGCTGTTCCCGGGTAAGGTGACCGAGCAGCAGTTGATCCATTCCGAGGACTATTCGAAGAGCCTGGAGGATGGCATCCCGCTGGTGCTCTGGAAACAAGGTACCGAAAACTCCCTCGGCGCCTTCCGTAAGGTATTCGACGAAGTCATGGAACGCGCTAAGTCCGTGCTGGAGAAATCCAAATGAGGAGAACCAGTCCTATCGGCAAACCCTCGGTCATCGCTACCGAGGGCAGTAGCATTCAGGGCGTCTCAGTCCCAAAAACTATGCCTGAGGCACATCTGAAACCGATGGAAGAGGTTCTTCGGCAGATGGGCCTGTCTGATGATCCAGCCGCTGAAACTCCGTCACCTCCGAACGGTGCGTTGGTATCCGCTGCACGTCACTTTGAGCCAGGTCCTGCGGATGTCGTGTTGGCCACGGAGAAGCTTCCAGGCGAAGTGATGTTTCTTCAGATGTCGCTCATTCGCAAGGGGAAGTACCAGCCCCGCCGAGTGTTTGACCAGGAGAAGCTTGCCCTACTCGCGAATACCATCGAAGACAACGGCGGACTCAACAACGCGATCGTTGTTCGGCCTCTGCCAGATGGGAACTTCGAGCTGATTGCTGGCGAACGTCGCTTCCTGGCGCACGAGCTGTTGCGCAAACACACCATCTACGCCCTTGTCCGTCACCTCACTGATGAAGAAGCGGCCGTACTGTCCGTTGCGGATAACGACGCTCGCGAAGACCTTACCGATTTTGAACGAGGCGTCAGCTACAAGCAGCTGCTCGACGACAAGATCGTTCAGAACCAGACTGAGCTGTCCCGTCGGGTCGGTCGCAGCATGGCCACCATCAGCCGATGCCTGGCGTACTTCAAGCTGCCCGCGCCAGTCATTGGAATGCTTGAGGAAAATCCGGAACTCATCGGTAACAGGGTCGTGGCTGACCTGGTCGCGCTTTCTGACCAAGGCCATACAGAAACGGTCATTGCTGCCGCCTCGAGAATTCGCGACGGCTCCTCCCAGGACAGCTCAATCAACTGGGCCAAGAGCGAAGTCCGTAAAAAGGAGCATCCGCACACTCCATCGCCTCCCAAGCACATTGCTTACAAGGAGCGCACCCAGCTGGATGCGCGCATTGACGGGCGTAAAGTGATCCTGACACCACCAAAAGGTGTCAATCCAGAAGAGGTCCTAAAGTACCTGGAGGAGATGCTCAAAGACCCTTCGTAGCAACTGCGCCGCAATCAGAAATCGCCACTGGAGACGGTGGCGTGATTTCGATTTGTATCTCCTCCCCCGCGGTCCCCCTCTCAGCTGCATACCTGTCGAACAGCATTCTTTACCTCACGCGAAGCTTTCCGCCGGTGCCGTATGGGCGCCCACGCCACTTGTCAGCGGTCTTGCCCAGCTATTGCGTGCATTAACTGCTGTGCAGACGGTATCTTGATCACCATAAAGCCAAGACGACTGGATATGCCGTATGCACAACTACCCCGCGGAATCGCTCGATATTCAAGCTCGCTTGCACGGTTTTGGTCTGAAGCCGAACCACCTGATGCTGATTGGGTCGTTTGTCGTTGCGTATGGGCTTTTCGAGACAACACTGGAGCGTGCACTTTGGACTCTCTCGGAAACTGACGTGGCGGGCATACGGCCCTTTACCGAAAAACTAAAGTCTGAAGAGCAATTCAAGATGCTTGGTGAAGGGAACCCCAAGCTCAGCGATAAGTGCAACGCCGTGCTGAAGGTTGCCGCGCAAGTCGCGGAGGATTTGAACGATTACCGTAACAGCCTCGTTCATGGCTATCTGCTTTCGTTTGGCGCTGACAGTACACCGTCATTTATGAAGAATCCTGGCTGGCACGATGTGAAGCGGAACAAGCCTGTTGGCGATGCCTATATTCAGGAGCCATTTCAGGATCTTGTCCTGATCGCTGCTTGGGCGCTCTTTAAGATTGTGCAACTAGCGGAGAAGTCTCTGGCCGATCCAGCAGCACAGCGTGCCATTGAAGCCTTGGCAGACGACGTGAATCGAGCGAGAAGCTACGCCAACGAAACGCGGCACTTGTGTATGTTGATGAATCACGAGAAGTACTAAGGGCAGTATCTCAACCTTGTTCGGGTATCCTCCAGGACGACTCGAACGGCGGCGGTCTCTCGCTACCGCCGGCACATCGCGAGGTCACTCCCCTCTGGATCACACCCTCGACACTAGGCCCATAGCTTTGAGCATCCTGGGCCTGACCTAGCCCCCCCTACTTTAAAGCCCTAAAATGCTCCCAACCTGTTGATTTTTAAAGGGTGGATTTCTGGCTCACTCATTTTCACTGTGAAATATCGGTAGATCTGGTCTTTTTCACTGTGAAAAACCTTCAAAGCGCTGTCTGTTTTTCACTGTGAAAAACCCCCTTTCTTCATATCCAACTGTCCTCCCTTTCGGCTATTCAAACTCGCAGGCGCAAACACTTGCGGCACCTTATCAATCGAAGCCTTTGCCCCGTAAGCCGTACCCATATACTCCTAGCAGTGGGAGCTATGCACTATCCACAGCGCACTGCGCACTGCGCACTACGTAGTGTGCATTGCCTACTGCGCAGTGCGAACTACCCACTGAGTGCCCCATTAAGGGAGTGTATTACAGCCGCCTGAGCTAAGAATGGGTAAGCTTTCTTTCGGCAGCCCAGGGCGTCTACCCCTTGTTTTTCACTGTGAAAACCTACCCCCCTCGATTTGCTCTAATCAGCGTCAGATCTGTTTCGAGCGGGTTTTCACAGTGAAAATTCTCGCTTCTATTTTTCACCGTGAAAATAGCTCGGTCGCATTCAGCGCTTAGGCTCAACCAGATTTCGCCAGCTCTCGTTTTCACAGTGAAATTACCGACCATGCAGCTGTGCATGTTGTTAGCGATCCATAGGCGCCTCCGACCGGTACGTCGCGCTGCTGATGAACAGCTACCTGTTCACCACAGGTTTTCACTGTGAAAAGGTTATTTCCACTAACCATGCCCTTACACCAGGTCAGCCCTGATCCGTCCCTGCGAGCCTCCTGAAAAAGCAACACCGGTCTACAGCTCGTTTTCACTGTGAAAACCCTGCCGCGACATGCGTACTCGAACCGTAGACCTTCTGGTTAACCTTATGAACTTCCCAAGGATTTAACGGGCTGAGCCACGACTCCGTTACCAGATCTTCGGGCAGAACCTTTTCTCTATGAAAACAGGCAGATAGTGGAGTCTGGCGTTACGCGAGCAGATACAGGTTTTCACTGTGAAAGACTCACGCGACTTAACTCTGGCCATCTGTCTGCCGGCGTCGCCCAAACGATGGGCGCACAGACTGAACGCCAGAAGACCCCGTGAGGCCGTCGCAGGCTTATCGACCAGAATGTTTTCACAGTGAAAACCTAAAGACAGAGGCACCGTACTTAAGACACGTAGCTAGAGGTTTTCACCGTGAAAACCTGCTCTACGGCGATGGCGGGATTTTTTCGGGTTTACCATCAATGTCCAAATCGTGGAAAAGGCATCGATGATAGGGCGCCGTAGGTTTTCACTGTGAAATGTCACGTTCCTGAGCCTGCAAGCCGAAGCCAAGGCAATGAGCAATTTTCACTGTGAAAATAGTTAAACGCACCTGTTTCATGCCAGCGCCGGCACCGGACAGGGCGGAGCGCTACTGCCAACCGAATGGCGTTATTTAATACCGAATACATATAGCTACGTGTTAGCAGTCGATTACAATGCCGTGTGATTCATACCGAGTTACACCCAAAGGCTCAATTTAAGCCAACCCTAAATACCTCGGAGATGCACATGACTTCTATTGCACTGGTACTCGCTGACGGCTCTGGAACCATTTTCGAAAACACCGATCGGTCGTCTGAGCGAGCCCCGCTGTTTATCGGGTATGTCGAGTTCTTACTTAATAAGGAAAAAAGCCAAAAGCTCAAACTCGACGTCGCAGTCTGGGTGAAGCAAAAAGCCAATTCGGAAGAGAAGTTTTATTCACTCTCGATCGGAGGCATCAATGCCAGCCTGTTCAAAGAGAGCGAAAAGGTGGGTGACGGCCCTGACTACGCAGGTAGTTTTGGCTTCAACCATGAAATGCGCATCGCAGGCTGGAAGAAGCTCGGCGTCAACGGCGCCAAGGATTACATCAGCCTTGCCATTTCACCCAGGGTGAAGAATGCTTCCCAAGCTGCACCACAGCAGAACACGGCATCAACTCCATCCCCAGCGCAATCGCCGGTAAATGCACAAACCCCGCAGCCTGTAGACACTGGTGATCCAGCGTTTCAGTTCTAGGATCCAGATAACCCCCCCGACCCTGCACGCACGTGCGGGGTTTTTTTTTGCCAGATTCCAGGCAGGCGCTACTTCTATATATAGCTGGCAAGGAGCACATCACCGTCAACACCACCTACAGCGGCATCGGGCACTACGGCAAACCAAAGGAATGCCCTCTTAGTTACGCTGATCCTGGGCTGACGTACATGCCCATCCCCCACAATGAAGTGAAGGCGGATCCTTCGATCAGGCACACGTCCAATTTGCCGATACCTGCACGCCGGCGCCCTCTGGCCGGGTGCACACGGTTGCGCGAGCGTGCCAGGCGGACAAAACACACCCCAGGCGAGTGGTCTTTGCCATGGCACAGTTGGCTATCCACACTGCTCAGCCTGGTGCGAACGGGTTTTCACAATCACCGGCGAAGTCGTCGGCCTCAAATGTGCCACGGTTAGTTGAGCTCCATTCGGGAATCGGCAGAATCACGAGAATAGACCTACAGCCCTAAAACACGGGGCCATACAGGCAAATGTGCCATCGTTAGAGACCATAAACCTCGATCCATCAGGAAATGTGCCATCGTTAGATTTTGCGCTGAGTTGCTCTTTTCTGAAATGTGCCAGCGTTAGGGGTTATAGCCAGACACGATTACAGACGCTTTTCACTGTGAAAACAGTTGCTGACGTGATCGATTCAGAGCGCAGGCACAGCGTTGCTACAGGGCCATATAGGGGGGACCGGAAGGGGTTTCTGGGACTAAGGGACGATGAGCCTACTTAATGTGCCATCTATAGGGGACCGTCGACGCTCATAGCCCCTTGATCTACTTAGCAAAACCCAAATGTGCCATCGCTAGAGCATTGCTAAAGTAAACCGCCAGAAATGGCTCCCAGCAGTTCCATCGTTCTGGCTGTGATGTGCCACGGTTAGATAGGCACAAGTGAAAATCATCTCACCCCAATTTGATGGAAGCCTTTAAATACGCGGGTTACAGATGATGTGCCATCGCTAGTGGGTAATTTCACTAAGCGGGGCACAATTGGAGGATGGATCTAACGATGGCACATGAATGCCCTAATGGAGGCACATTTCACTAAGCCTGGCACAGCACTGCTCTAACGAGGGCACAAATGGCACGAGCGCTGGCACTATAGGCCCTAACGATGGCACACAAAAAGCGCTGGAGGCCTTATAAACCGTGGCTTTGCGGGGTCCACTAACAAAGCTTCTAAAAAGCAGTAAAAACAGAAACAAGCTGTTGTTAGTTTTTTTGGACTGACCAGGCGAGAAGCAAAAGCGGAAAAGCTGACCGTTCAAGCTGAACACTAACCATGGAACAATTCGACCCTGAAGATGGCACCGAGAAAAGATTGACCCCATCTCAAACGTTCGGGTAATGTGCCACCACAGTCACCCAATGGCACATTTGAGATGGACACCTCTTCAACACGACCACGAACTAAACGGACACCTGATGCGCCGACTGGTGAGGACAAAACTCCCACGAAGCGAAAGCGTGCTCCGAAAATTCTGGTGGTCAGGGAGATTGAACCCTCAAAAGCTGTTGAGCTGAAGAAAGCTGTTGAAGCCCTGGCGATGCGAAACGTTTCAACGACCAGTGATTTCACATTCCTGCAACGCAAGCTGTACAACACACTAACTCAGTTCGCCCAACAGAGGCCAGACACTGAGATGGTCCACGATATCCCAATCAAGTTGGTTGAGGAACACGTGGGTCATACGACCTCGAATAGCAGGGACCACCTGAAAAAAGTCCTAAAGGGCATGACCCAGGTACAAGTGGAGTTCGATTACAAAGGCGAAAGCCCAGGTCGAAAAAGTGGGTGGGGCGTCGCAAACTTGATCGCTGAAGCCTATATCCTTGATGACAATCAGACAATCCGCTACTCATTCCCCGCAGAATTGAAACGCCGGTTACTCGATCCGACAATTTTCAATCTGATTGATCTGCGAATGCAGTATCACTTCACAAGCTACTCCGCGCTCTCTCTGCACGAGCTCGTATCCCGATACTACGGGTTCTCTCAGAAAGAAACCTTTCGCGAGCATTGGACCGCCTGGAGCGTCCTGCTATCAGGTTCAGCAACCCCGCATGAGGAATTTCGAGACTTCAATAAAATGCTTGGCCGTGCAGTCGACCAGGTCAACAGTATTGAAGGGCGTTTCAAAATCGAAGTCGTCATGACCAAAAACAACCGCAAGTACGACAAGCTATGGTTCAAGCTTGAGCCCCTGATGCAACCTGAGCTTGGGCTATCGCCAGCACCAGAGATCGTAGGCGCTGAGGTTTCTAAGCGGCTGAAGGCTCTGTCCTTGAGTGCCAAGGACATCGAAGAGCTGGGAATGAGTCATGATGAGGAGTACCTGCTGGCACAAGCGGACTACACCGAAGCGCAGATGAAGAAAAAGGACTCTGTCGCCAGTCCTGCTGCTTACTTCAAAGCAGCCGTAACCAACAACTACGCTAAGGCGCCAAGCAAGCAGAAACCGGCAGTCTCAACGGATGCCCCGGCTCCTGCACCGAAACCGCCAAAGACTGTCAAAAAGCCTGCGGCCGCTACGCAGACTGCACCGGCGAATCAAATGAATGTCCTTCTCGAGCAATGGGGTGCTGCACAGCGCACAACAATCCGCGACGAGATCAATGCGCAGAGCCCGGAAGAGCTGCAATTGCTGTTGGCGAAGTACGAGCCGCAGCTGAAGAAGGACGATCTGGCTTACAAGCAATACAAGTCGAAGGGCTTGAGTCCAATGGTGCTGAATTGCCTAGTGGCGATCATTTTTGAAGATCGCTTCAAGGAAGCCCCAACATCAGACCAGCTGTTGCAATTCCTGCTATCCGCGAATGCAGGCGTCTAAGCATAGAAGGTGAGGGGTTCAACCCTGCGAGGATGCCATGAGGCCGGTTCGTTTGATCAGGGCCAGCAGCGATTCAGCAGTGAGGAAAGGGGCATTTTTCAACATTTGCTCCATCACCAACGTGATAACCGAATAGCAATCACCTGGTCCGATCGGTAACGACCTCGAGGCCAGACCCTTAGCATTCACCGATAAAAACACTTTGCCTGGCTGGTTTTCCAGAGAGAACCATTTTTCGTTCTGCGCACCGTGGCCTTTGCCATCGAACTTGCTCTGGATTTGAAGCAAAGTTGCCAGCACCGAGGGTAGCTCCCGTGTCGACAGCTGAATCGCGATCTTGTCTTCCCAGTTGTAGGTGCGGGTACCAGACGCCAAAGCCGCTTCAATCCGAATGGTGTGCTCTTCGGTCCGGGTCTGATCGGCAGAGAAGCAAACTGCAACCTTCCCGCCATACACGTGCCGGTTCACATAGTTTTTTCCGGATTGCTGCTTCTGCGGCTCATCAGGTTGGCCAACCGCTACACCAACATCGACAGAGCCATTGGAAACGTCGTTGGCCGCTTCGACCACATCTCTGCCCGCAGGCCTATTGAAATCGGCATGTAATGCCTTGGCGTAGGTCCTACGCAGGTACCCGCCGTCGCCGTTTTCTGGGCAACCGCTATCTACCCAGCGCTTCAGTGCCTTTGCAAATACAGGCCCCTCTTCACGG
Source organism: Pseudomonas sp. GW823-FHT02C02 (assembly GCF_058797635.1). Classification (NCBI taxonomy): domain Bacteria; kingdom Pseudomonadati; phylum Pseudomonadota; class Gammaproteobacteria; order Pseudomonadales; family Pseudomonadaceae; genus Pseudomonas; species Pseudomonas sp. GW823-FHT02C02. Next base: position 141,700 of record NZ_JBXAJV010000014.1, read on the forward strand.
CCGATGGCAACAAGCAAAGGAATGCTTGGCGCAGTTAATTTCGCGGTGGCCAGGCGGTCGGTAACCACGGGGAGAACTGAGAAAAAGATGCCTTGGAGATAAGCAATCGATTGAGCGTCGCCAGCGTTTGCGCGTTCAATCGAGGAGGTGAGGGTGCTGCCCTCGAGAGTGTGTATCTCCTCCAGCACCTCTATCGAGGGGGCCGGTATTTTTAGGCGGAGGAGGTCAGAGGTGGTCACGCGTGCATTGAACATTTTTCAAGTCCTGGGCAAAAGGAAGATCCAACCAGTAGGCCTGGCTCAGATCTTAGCAATCATCCAGTATCTTATCAATACGTGTTATTTCCGTGCATTTTACGCGGGTAATCGTGGGCGATTTTTTACAGTATCTCTACGTCCAAAGCATGGTTCAGCTCGGACTCAATGTCGACCGCAATACCATCAATCATGAAGTCGTTTGGCTTGATCACACCAAGGGCCATCATCACCAATGGCGTCCCCATATCCAGGTGTTTTGCGAGGACTCGAATGGCCTCCAAATCCTTCAACGTCGGCATGGGTTTACCAACACGCCAGGACCGAAGCTTCAATAATGGTATCTGCGTCTTTTCCGCTGCCTCCCTCAGATCGGTAGACCACGTTGCGGCAATCAGTTCATCAATGATGAATTCAGCTGAGCCGGCGACGTTCGATTTCGTGACGGAGTCAAAGTAGTCCGCGGCTTCTCGGCTGTCTTGTGCATTTGAAGATGACTTGAACACAGCGGAGGACTGGATCAAGCAATAATCCGACCAGCAGAACACGTCTGCCATTTGCAGCACACGAAACCCGGAGCAGCCTAAGAATGCGGCAATTTTATCGATACGTTTGCGATCCAGAACATCGAGTAACACATGCGGCTTGGACCTCGACACATCGCCGAAGCAACTGGCAAGAGAGTCCGCAGTGAATCCACACTGATTACTGGCGACTGCGAACGGGACAGATAGCAGATCGCTTCTGTCAATTATGGCCTGATAAAGGCGGAGCCCTTTAAGCACGACGAATCCTTTTCGTTTTCATACAATCATCAAATTCACCGAAGCGGATACCCTATCTCGGCTGACAGCCCACCAATCTTGAGCTAAGCCGAATCCGAAAATGACATTGGGATCAACACGTTCGGTAACAGAAGATTCATCCAACCCCGAGACAACACTAAAAGCGAAGGCCGAGGATACTGATAGCAATTGGCCAAGCTTATCGGGTAGTGGCTCAACATTGGAATACGTGAGCAACGCTTTTTGGATAGCCACCGGGAATTTCCAACGTTTGAGGAGCTCAGCGGCCACCTCCGCGTTGTCAAAGTCTAGTAGATCCATTTCAACTTCTCGGCGTTCCATAAAGTCCAAAGGGCCTACGTGTTGAATTACTTCCGACGCCTCATCCGGCATGACAAGGTGAATCAATAGCACGCCTAAACCCTGCATCAATCCTGTCGTGAATGCCTCATCACGGTCATGGTCTGTTTTTGCGGCCAGGTGAGAAGCCATGAACGCAGTATGAAGCCCCATTTTCCAATAGGCGGGCATATCGATGCCTTGCACTTCTGGAATCGCTTTCATCAGACCGTTCGTAATGATAGTGGTTCGCAGCGTGTGTATCCCGATGGTCGAAATTGCATCCTCGAGACGCGACACTGACCCGCTACGGCCAAAATAAGCGGAGTTGGCTGTTCTCAGCACCTTCGCTGCCAAGACCTGGTCAGCGCTTATATTTTTCACGATGTTCGACAGAGGAACCGCGGAGTCCTTTGTCATCTCGTACAGGTCCATGACAACAGTCGAGATCGTTGGCAGTGCTGCGGGTCGTTTGAATATCCGCTCCAGGTTTCTCATAGTCTCTCGCAGGTTAGGTCGATTCGCGGTGCGAATTGTAGCGTTGGGTGCAGGGTGACCCCAACGATTCGGGTGGCTCTCGCAGAAATTGGCCGCAATATCCTAGTCCGTATGGTAATTCCCAAGGGCCACTATAATCACCCATAACGCATAACAGCACTCGACGAGGATTCAAAATAGCCTTGACAGTATCCATGAGTACTGTTCCGTGTGAGCACGATTATAACTTCCTGTTGACCATCTCCTGTTGCAAGGCCGTTAGGCGGAACGCCTCAACTGCATACTCTTTCAGGAGATTCCCCATGATTCAGCAATCACAAACTACTCAACTCAATTCTCGGTCCCTGCGCATTTCAGGTCTTTTCCCTAGTGGGGAAGCCTTCAGTGATGTGGTGGACGCTGACACCTCCTATGAAGCCATGATCCGTGTCATCTCCCAGTGCCGTTACAGCGACGCCGGCGGTGATCTTGAAGTCATCCGTGTGGCCGATGCGCGTACAGGCGCTCAGCTCACTGAGGCGCTTCTTTCCGCGGATCAGGATCTTCTGCGTGAGGTGGATGCTGTTGAGTACGTGCTTCACACAGTTCAAACTTCCCTCGACACTGGGCGCACCTCTTGGTCTGACGAGAAGTCTGCCGAGCTTCGCGCCTTCGTTGAGTTCTTCGACCTCGTGCTGTCCCAGGCTCCGGGTGTTTTTGATGGGCTGTGTTCAGGCCAATCACTGACGTCCGATGATGAGATCACGATCGTGTTCGAGGATTCCAGAAGCTTAGAGACTGAGCTTGTGCCGGCCGACGCGCTTTATGCGTTGGCGACTGTGGCGCTGGAGGAGGGGAGGGTTGCCGCTGCCTATCAGGTTCTCACGATGGCCAGCTTCACCCGCGTTGCATTGAGTCAGGCCTGCATCAGGGCGCTGACATAAGAGAAACCTTCTGGACCAAGTCCAGAAGGTTTTTTTTTGCTCACCAGATTATTTTCACCGGCTCCAGGTCTCGGACGAGGGCCGTCAAGTTCTCTTGTATAAGGACAGTATTCCCCTCGATCAGAACTCGCTGTGATTCAAATTCCGGGGTTTGCTGCCAGTGAGTTCTGTGCACTGGAATCAAGCAGGGCATACGTCCCGTTAAGTCCGACACGATAAACGAGTAGAACTCTTCACTACCCCGGGTGAGAACCGTGGGAGGGCTGGTAATTACGTAGAGACCATGAAACGCCATACCAGGTCCCAATGTCGCGATATGGTGGTGGTGGCCAGAAGCTGCGTATGCATCATAAAGACAAATCATGGTGTACGTTCCGTACCGAGCCGAGCTTTCAACGATGAAAAAAAACCCCGCTTCTGAGGCGGGGGTTTTGGGTTATTTGGCTAACCGCTGCTCGAGCATGTGGGAAAACCGCTTCTCGTATTCATCGATCCACTGTTCGTACCTGGCCAGTGCCGTAGGGTCAGGTTTGGTTTCGTCGTTGCGCCAGCGGTAGATCGTCATTTTGGTCACGCCCAGCATGGTGGCGAGATCTTCATCGTTCTTGGGATTGAGGCGTGTTTCCCATTCTTTGAAAATCTGGCTCATCGGCCGGTTGAATCGCTTCAACCGCTCGACGCGAAGCGGCTCTTCTGCAAACAGCGCCCGGGCCTTGTTCATTACGTCGTCTGGTACCGAAGCTGTTCGCCCATAGATGTAGGAGGAAAGCCGCGGGAGACCAATGCCGAGTGCAAAAGCATAGTCCTGGTTACGAAGGCCCAGCTTGTTGCCGATGTCGACCAATTCTTGCTGATCGACAGATAGCTCGGTGCGCCCGCGTGCTTTCTTTTCCCCAGTAGTGGGTTGTGAATTGCGCTGGGCGGTGGATGCCGGTGTTTCAATTTCGTCATCGGTTTCTTGTTTTTGAAGTACAAGACGCACTAGGGGGTCTTGTTCCATCTGGAATACTCCGGAATCTGCCACAGTCTGTTCTCCGCTTATCACCCGTTGAAGTGCCTCTGCCATCCGCTTTGTGGCAGTTTGAGTGTCTATTTCACGATCGTGATCGATTTCTTCATGATCCACCAGAGTCGATTGCCCTATCTCCTCACCCCTTTCCAGCATGTCCTCAATAGAACTGTGATTCACGACCAGTTTCTGGCGGTCTCGAAAAACCTCACGGGTCACATTGTTGGCGACGGCGTAAACGACAGCATAGACAGCGTCGGTGTCGACAGTCTTGGGGAGCTGGGAGTGAAAGAACACCTCCATAACGCGTTGCAATACCTCATCAAAATCATTGAGGTCACAGCCGTTCTTTTTGGCTTTTACGCGGCAGATTTTGCGAACGCGCTCGTCTTGATTCATCGCATAGGCGATTCGATTGACGAGGAGAGGGGAGCGATCGCCATCCAAAATGTACTTCTCGCACAGTTTTTCGAATGGCGACTTTTTCCCAGGGGGGCTCAGGAGGGAGTCAGGGATATCGCTGGTGTTTCTATCTTGCTCCGGATTCAGTTCCAACTCCGGAGCTTTTGCTTGTTCTGCTGCCATAGAGGGGCTCGTTGATTCAGAAAATCCTACGCAGCCACGTTGTCCACAGTTCGATCCAGACGGGGGAGAACAACCTCTCTGAAATGCTCCAAGGAACTGGACACCTCAAGTAGGACTTTCATGCCTGCTGCCAGGATCTCAGTTCGGATCTCTGGGTATTCAAGCATGGAGCGTTCAATGCGTTCATTCACCTCCTGCACCTGGCTTGTCAGTAGACGTCCGTTAATCCCGGCTTCAATAAGCGGGGCCTGACCAAGCACAACACCGAGAGCATCCAAGCCAATCTCGATTGGGGTGTATTCGTGGTTCATGAAGCATTACCTCTGGTAGCGACCACTGTGGGCTGCTGAAGTTGATTATACGTACGTGACAGATTGCGTCAATCGAATCCATAACGCGTAAGTAGAAGATGCAATCGGTTCGAAAAACTGTTTCCGTGCAGCGCGAGGGTGTGAAACTAGAAGGGTGGACCGTGCCAGCTGTTAGATACAGGTGGCCTGAATCGCGTTTTCGAAACTGGACAAAGCGCCATGCATTTCTGCCAGCGATGCGGCATGAGTCGAAGCAATCAAGATTCCGGCCAGCAGGATTTCCGCTTTGGCTTCAGGGAAGTCACTCATTGCGGTAACCATGCAATGAGTTGTGCATGGGACATTGCAGTCTTTTTGGTACCTGGGGCAGCGGGGCGTTCCATCGACGGAAAGACAGCCAAGCGAAGTAAGCCCGATTTCCGTTGCGCCGTGATTGTTGTCAAAGCCATATGACATATAAGTAACCATAATATCCATCGAATTCCGTTAGGTTGGATCCACGATGGAAATTATAGGTAACTGTTAAACGCGTGGTCAATAAAAAGGCGCCATAAATGTTACCGTTTCCTTACACTTTAGTGCGTGCAAAAATTGGTATGCGTCTTTTTTGTAGACCAAAACTTGAATATTGCTCGTTAGGGCTAATGTAAACAAAAAATATAGGAAAAAAAACCGTCGCCAAAAAAATGGCGACGGTTTTTGGTGGGTTTCACAAAAAAATGCAGTCTGGCTTCACAAAAATCTCTTCAGGCTCTTGTGTAGAAGGGGAGTCAGCGTTGGTGAAAAGCGAAAGCGTTGTCCCGATTGGGGGCTCTGGACTGCGGGCTCCAGATAGAGTTGACGGCTTGGGACCTAGTAGGGCACACCTCGGATTAGAGACCTTGGTTGTTTGTTTCTGTGGAGACAGTCCTTTCCCATATGGAAGACTTGTTATCGGTTGCTCACCCTTTCTTTTAGGTGGGTATGGAATATCACGGAGATCGTAGTCTTTTTGTTTGGTATCCGATGTCTTTACTTCTCTATCTGGTTTAGTCGGCGACGTTAATTGCTTTGTTTTTTGGGTAGTAACTTCGATACTTTTTTCTGGAGGGTAATACGTGAAATATCCCGTATTCACCAGAGAGTAAAAAGGCATGCTAATTCCAATGCTGATTGGAATTAAGATCCACAGGTAAGTACGACCTCCGCACACCGCTAAAGTTAAACCAATGGCAGCTAAAGCCAGGCAAACCGATTGACTTGCCGAGAGTTTGATTTTGCGCATACCCGCTCCAATAAATAGTCCTCGTGCTTGGGGATGGTTTACAGGTGGACCTAATGGTTCACCTGTCGGAACCTGGGCACCCACGCAAAAAAAAGCCCCCCAAAAAATTGGGGGGCGGTGGGTCTTTAGAAAATGAACTCCCGGCCTGTATCGCGTACGACCGGTACGTCATGGGCAGATGGCTTTGGTAACGCAGGTACCGTGACCATTTGGTTCGACATTGAAGAGTTAACGGATCGGATGTGCGGCGACGCGTTGCTGCTCAGTGGCGTTCCTTGCAGATCACGAATGGTTACGCTGTCCGAGGTAGCCCTCCTGTACTGATTGAGTTGATCCTCTGTCATTGTTATCCCGTGATCGGCAAAGAGTTTTCGCCAGTCAATATTTCCCTTTCTTGAGCTCAATGATACGGAAACGCCATTTCCTTCATGACGCTTCAACCCTTTCGGCATTAGAGAAACAAGCAACGCCCTTGCTGCTTCTTCGCGCTCCTGGGCGAGCAGCATGTTGTGGTTTGCAGATAGCCAAGCTGCGGCTGCCGCGGTCCACTCATCTGTTCCCCACTTACCGGTTTGCAGTCGATTCCAAAAATCCTGAACCGCTACCAAAATTTGATTTATCCGATTTTGATCGCGAGGGACCTTCAACAGCACACCCTTTACCCCATCAAAGGAGTAGTAGTGCGCATACGTGGCTTCAGTGACAAACATCTGCTGCTGGAGCTGGTCGACGTACTCCGGAGGAACAACTCCTTTGAGTGCAAGGGAGTGTGCTGTATCTCCAGGGCATTTAATTTCGACCGGTATAGCGTCGAAGCCGTTGTAGCCATCTAACGAAGCTCTGATGAAAGGAAACGCCGCGCTTACCGCGATGAGAGGCGTCACCGTGGATCCGGTGTGCCTTTCGTATGCTACTCGTGCCACGGGTTCGAGGCGGTGCCCGCGTTCTCTAATCCGATCCACGAATGGATTGGGAGGCGGGGGAGGGCCGATTCCTCGGCGGATGCGAAACAACTCGTAAGCAGTTCTGAACTTCGAGGTACCCGTGATTATTGGGGCTTCACTGGCACCAATTCCGCCCTCGCGCCAGGCGAGCCACTCCGGCGAGTTTTGCTTTGTAGCTGGTCCCGTAACGATCTGCATCGCCATGTTTTTGCTCTCCACAAATGAAAGCGGGCCTCAGGCGGTTTGCCTGTGGGTTGCCCTGATAGGTAGAGATGTTTAACGCCTTCACGGATTTTCAATTTCTCACCTGGTGTTCGGCATCTCCGGGTGACAAGACAATCCCTGAGGGCTTAAACCTATGAACAGTTCAGTGAACGATTCGATGAATGACTTGAGGCATGGTCTGGCGAGGATTGGCATTTTTGCGGTGCCGGCAACGACACGTTTGTGCGCTCGAGGGTACAGGCTTCACCGTATGGACCCGGTCCATGCGGTGGCATTGATTGAAAACTTTGATCGCGGTCTCTTTTCCTCAGTCAAGTCTAGGAAGATCAGGCTTGCGGAGAGTCATTCGGGCAATGCGGACGTCTGGACCATTCCCGATGCACAGCTCTTGGTGCGCGGAGAGAACGCAGTTTGTGTACCTGGGCTTGAAAGCCAGCTACCGAAGCGGACGAGGGTACTGAGTCACGGAGATGGGTATTTGAGCGTCGAAGGCTTTTGGAGCGACGCAGGTGAAGACCGGATTTTGCTAACGCGTTGCGCTGTTGCAGCGAATGTCACATCGCGAGCATGGCTCGCTGCTTAAAAAACCACACCCGGCCGTCATTCGTGACAGCCGGGTTTTTTTTGCCTTCAGTAATTGTTCTTCAGTCGCATGGCGGTGGTAAGACCTAACTGTGCATTTTCCTTGCGGAGATCATCCAGGGATAGTGCAGGATCAGAGGTTGCTGCTGCCGAACTCGCACAGCTATGACCGCCCAGGCAAATGCTGTGTATGACGAGGTTGGTCTTATTCAGGTTTTCGACTGACTGACCGTTGGTGTTATTGGCAGCGTTTGTGGCCGCCGTCATGTTCATGGCCACGCCGTTTCCGAGCACACCAGGTGACGTGCAAGAGTTCAGGGCTGCACAGGTAACTACCGTTAAGGCCACAGATGCGCCGGTGGCCAGAACAGCGCCGGCACCGGTATGGGCTTCCTTGTACTCAGAAGCTGGCCCAGCGTAGATCTCACGAATCGAATAGGTGAGGTCTGAATCGCCGTGCACGACGTTGTATTTCGCGTTCTTCAGCGACTCGTTCACGAAGTCGGCCATTTCGGTATGCGTGTCGGTCGATACAGCTTTGACCGTACCTTTCCAACCTTCCTGTAACCGAGCATTGATCAACGACGATTGAATGCGGACTGGCCCATTATCGACGAGCACAGGCTTTTCAGCGCAGCCGACGAGGGTGGCAAAAATGAGTGAGACGGGGATGGCAGCGGACAGCATCTTGAACATGTTGGGGCCTCCTTGGAATAACATGTAACTATAATACTGATGTATCTGAGTTAGTGGCAATGTGGCATCGAAAAAAAAGTTAAAGCGTAGGCGATTTGAGTTCTCGTGGCCGGGATTGAGGCCTGACATGAGCTTTCCGTGTTCAGTTTGTCTATTGGTTCGAACAGGTTTTATCAGCATCGAAAGCCACGATACTGCCATCTTGGAGGCCGGCGTGAACGCATGGCGTTTCAATTGGGCCTCCGTACCAATTTAGATCGATGATCACGGGGACGACTCCGGCTGTAGACGCTTTGAGCCGCTGGGCTTCACAGGTCCAGGTGGTTAATGGGTTTTCATCGCCTTGCAAGGTGTAAATCTCGACCGCAACATCAAGATCGCTGTTTGGTTTGTGCGTGCCGCGAACCCGGCTGCCGAAGAGATACGCCTTGCGAATAAGTGGCTGTGTGCTGGCCCATTTCGCGACGGCTTCTTTCATATCTTCGATACTCACGATCCGGTTTCCTCTATCAGTTCAGTTGTTGCCCAGCTCGCCCGGTTGCCACTCGACACCTTCACACTCATCGTGCGGCCCGGCGCTGGTGAAATCGGCACCTGGGTCAAGATCGTAATGCTCTGGTGGCAGCGCATAGTTCGCTGCTTCCAGACGCTGGCATGCCTGCTCCCAGCTCTCTCCGGGCCTCGCGCCAGCCTCCACCTGGGCAGCGCTCAACGACGGTAGCGGAACAAAAAACGGGCGTAGGATGGGCATCGCGCATGATTTCTTTCAGTGGATCCGGCTGTTGGACGGGGCAGTACCGGCGCCGATCTGACTGAGCGCCTGTTCAAATGCCGCGTGTGCCTCGGACTTCAGCGCCTCACAGGTGGGATGGTCGATCAAGTCAGCCCAGTACAGCGCCCCCACCCACCCCTTGAAATAGCCGTAGTCATGGGATGAATCGGCCTGGGTTGTCTCGGCCACCAGGGTGCTCAGTTGCTCGCGGACGCAAGCTAGGGTGCGAGGGTTATTGCGGTCTGTCTTCGCCATGGAGGTACTCCAAATCGGTGGTCTCCTTATAACCTAGGTGCGAAAAGGGGAGTGATGGAAAAAATGCAAAAAAAAGCTGGGTCTTTTGATATACAAAAGAGCCCAGCCTCGGTAATCACAGAAGCCGCGGCTCTGTAGATGGAAAATCCACCATTACCAAGACTGGGCTCACCTCTTTGAGCGCCTTTTGGATCTGTCGATAGCAGTACGACGTTCACGGCTCGGCTAGCCTAGCGAAATCCCCACCAGTTGCACCTGGCTGCTATGTATAGGACGTGGTGTCCGGGGAAAGTCATTTGCGCTGTTCACTTAGGGGTGAACGACCTGAGGGAGTATCGCTACAACCTATTCATCCAAGCATGTGTTGTCTGCTATCGGGAGAAGCCCGATGCACGACTATTGTCTGATCTCGAAACTGGCGGTGCATCACCGAGTTGAGAACACAGAAGCAAGACACAAGGGATGCATTAGGGAGCGATACTATCAGGCGGTATGTGGGTGATGCGCTTACCCGTTACCGTGTTGACTACAAAGGAGGCTTCGCAACCTCGGACCTGACTGGCTTCTCCAGTGGGAGTATCCGTAAACTTTGTATCTGGTGATGCATATCAGCGCTTTGTAATCGGTGAAGGCATTCACTCACTCGCCTTCCTTGATAGGCCAGGCAAAAAAAAACCGACCTCAGAAAGAGGTCGGTGGTGACACGGTTTAGACAGTATCGGGAATGAATAAAGCTTTCGATACGCCTTCCCAGCTTTCGGCAGGAATTTGCAAAATCATCATTCCTTGGCAGCCATCGTGTTGAATGGTTATGCCATCCATCTCGGCCATCCCCACGACGTTCATGCCATGACTTTCGGTGAGGTGTAGATGTCGCATGCCGTGTGGCAGTTGTTCAACCATGGGCAACTGATCATTTTCGTGGGGGCGTTGGAGATAAAAGGCGTTGTGAATCTCACGAGCATTCAACTTGGCAGCATTTCCGAAGTCAGTGACGATGTTGTAGCACGACACACCATTAAGGTCGAAAGCCCCTGTTACACGAGCGTTTCCCATCACACGCCCGTCTTTGGTGAAAAGAGGTTGGCCAGCAAGAATCAGTTTCATTCGTTAGTTCCAGTCTTGGTATTGAGGGGGGCGGCTATGCGTCCCAGTTAGTGGGTCATAGGCCTTACGCTGAGTGATGATGCACAAGGGGGCATACTTGGAGTGGCCACCTTTCACGGTCCGTACCCTGCGATCGGGTCGACCAGGGCCGTAAACTTCGACGTGGGGCGGGGCTGCCGATTAACTGGCGTCAACCAGCCTTTGAGATGAAACGACGAGTGACGGTGGTCGATGCCAGCAAGTCAAAAAGACACTGGTTTTTCACGGTGAAAACAGGGATGGCCATGAAGGCGACCAGCACTGCGCCCAGGGCATAAGGGTTCGCAATACTCAACAGCAGAAACATGGACAGGATCTTGAGGGTGGTGCGGAACAGGCTTTGCCAGAACGAGATGTTGCCAACCAGGGAGACCGTCCGGACCCGGAGTAGAAATTTCCCCAGGGTCGTACCGTTCCAGACCTTGATCAGAGTCGCTTCGTACAGCAACCAAACGAGCGGCAAAGTGATTATAAAATAGGGCGCCAAACTCAAGGCAATTCCCTCGTACCACCGATCAAGCGGCATACCTTCTGGAACTGAAAGTGCGGGGGAGGTGTGGGCGGCAATTAAAGCGGTAACCGCCAACAAGACGAGCGTAAACGCAGTGACCAGGAGCCCGTCGATCGCGGTGGCCAGAAGCCGTCGAATGACAAACACGGTGTTCAGCAGAGTATTCATTATCTGAGCCTTGAATGGCCGCGGCAGAGGCTGCCGCGGAGAGGGTTAGGGGAACATCGCGCCCATGGAATTAAGAAGTGCTACCTGCTCGGCATCTGGCAACTGGCCGCCGTCAACGACGACGCCCATTTGTGCCACGGGTAGTGGATGCTGATCAGCCGGTTGCAATGCCGGAAGGGGGGAAGCTGGAACTACCGTTGCTTGGGCGGCAGGTATTCCTGGTAAGGGCAGATCGGTCTCGGTTTGTTGGTGAGGCTCAGGAGGTTGCGGTTGAGCCGGCGGCTGTAAGGCAGGTTGAAGATCCTGCGCCACAGTCGAATAAGACAAAGCAGGTTCATCTGAATGGCCTGTAACTGGCTGGCGACCACCAGCTTTTGCCGTTACAGATCGCTGCTTGGGTACGCGTTTGCGAGGTCTCGCACTGAGAGGCTCTCGGGCCCCTTTGGAGCCAACTGAAATCAATCCGCCGGGGCCAGACAAAACTTTGTTCAACGCATCGTCGAGAGTGCCGGCTTCACTGTGCTGAATAAACCACTGATAAAAAACACCTCTGATTAATGGTGTGTCATTACCGTATGGAAGTTCTGACATGAACTCGAGTAAGCCCGGGCACACTGCATCCGGGAGAATTAAGTTAATTCGCCGTTCTGTTTCGTCTGGATCGTATACCCGTACGAGCTTAGCCATTCGCGGCTACCTGTTGTTTGGCGCCAACGGATGCCCGTATAAGTTGGCCCAGTGCATATCGTGCAAAACCTTCCGCCACCGACCAGCGGGAGTTTTCCATCAGAAAACTGTGTTTCCAGGTTTGAGAGGTAATTGCATGGATTGCCTCAGCACTGCCGCCGGCGATTAAAATACCGTTCAAGGATCGGGCGTCGTCAGCAAACAGCGAATTACCCTTAGAAATAATTTCTTGAACAACATGGCTCTGTGCTTCCAGGACTTCACTTGCAATAGGAATCTCTTCACCGAATTGGAAGAGCGTCTTCGTACGAAACGCTTCCTCACATTCCACCAGGCTCGCAGTCAAATCTCTTTTTGCGAGCACGCGTCGCAATTGTTCAGCTGCCGCACTCATTCCGGAGCAGGAGTCAGCACCACGTTCAATATATTGGCCTTCTTTCATCAGAAGAAAGTCAGTTGAGAAGTGACCGCCCTCAATGACGCCATAGGATTTGGTGCGACCACCGGAGCCAATCAACTTGTCTTTGATTGGCATGCCGGACTTATCGAGCACGTAATCGCAATAAGCACCCATCGGTTGTGGAAGGGCTTTGATCTCAACACCTTTCGGAAGTGCCTGTCTGGTTTTCTCAACCAAGCGCTCTTGGCGGGTGCCGTAAAGTTTCGAGGGAGTGCCAATTACGACATAAGCACTGTCCAGATTAGGAACGCCGGCTTTGTGCAGTCGGCTGAATGCGGACTTCACAAGTGCCAGGTATTCCGGGGTGTCGGTCCAGTCATCATTCAAACCGATCGAGGAGGTGAGATTGCCTTGAAGTCGGGCGGTGTCGCCAGTGAAATAGGCTTTACCGTCGACTATTTCGGTTTCCGCTTTCGCTCGCTCGGCTGTCGTTGGGTCCGTCAATTCGACCGCGGGAACCGCCAGGGTAGGGTACATGATAGGAAAACGGGTTCCTTCGGCGTAAGCAACCACTTTAATGGCGCTACGACCCGCATCTAGACCGACAACTGTGCGACTTTGCATTCTTAAAAACCTCGTTAAATCAATTGCTTAAAGGTGGATTGCAATGCGCACTGCGCATTGCTCACTACCCAGGGGGAAATCAGAAGTGTGTACTTCATACTGCGCATTGGTTGAAGTTTAAGATACATAACACGTATTGACAATACAGACAGAATCCAAAGAAAATCCGCCCCGAGCGCACCCCCCTGGTGCGGCTATACACAACCCCCCGAGCAACGCTTAAACAATGGCTATACACAACCCCCCCAGCATCGACGATTTCGAGGACCTTCGGAGGCTTGCCAAGGAGTCGGTGGATACCGCCGTCGACTACCTGATTCGGATCGACAACCTGCTTATGCGCATGGGCGAACTGCTCTACGTCATGCAGCCCTTCCAGTCCGGCAGAATCGCGATTGATTTCAACCTGCACCGGGGCCAGGCGAAACCCTTCATCCGGGTGTACAGAAAGCTCAGGGCAGGCAAGGGAAAATGGACCTCTACCAACGTCAGCCATCAAGGCCTGACAAAGAGAGTCAAGCGATCCCGTGAGTTCGAGCCCAACCACAAACTCATGCTGGTCTTGTGCGAGCGGATCACGAAACTCTTTGAATTGCGTGGGCAAATGCATGATCGCCTTCGCTATTTGATGCATGGCGTATCTCTTGCGGTCAGCAAGCGTGGCACTGAACTTGATGAACTTGAGGCCTTGGTCAACGGAATGCTTGATCGGGTTGAAATGCAATTCGAAGGGAAGATGGAAGTGGAGTAATCACCCAGGGCGGTTAACCGAAAGCCTCAACGCGTAATGGTGTTGGGGCTTTTTTGTTGCCAAGTGGGACCAGAAGCCTAACGGTGGTGGGCCAAGTCAGAACCGGGCTTTGGTAAAGACGAACCAGAAGCCTGACGGTGATATGCGAAGTTAGACCTGAGGCTTTGGCTAAGTCCAATCAGAATCCTGACGGTAATATGCCGAACTGACCTGAGGCTTTACCTGAGGCGAAATCAAACCTGATTGCCGAGAATTACTTTCTGCTGATCGATGGCAGGCCGAGTTTGATTATGTGACCGGCATTTCCCTTCTATGGCTGCACGCCACCCGCGCCCATCCCTTCAATTAATTTAATTTCTTTTTCTCCTTTGGCGTCGTCGTTCTTCCGGCACTTGTGCGCCCGGCACTTGTGTCGAAATCTCTTTTGCGCGTGCTGGTACTTCCTCTGGTTGTTCCACTTCTCCGCGGCACCGCTTGTTGTTCCGCCGCCACTTGTTGCAGATACACTTCTGTCACACTCTCTTTTCTCTCTGCGGGTTCTCACTTCGGTAGTTCTACCGCTGCTCGATGCGTCGCCTCTGCTGCTTCTGCTTTATCCATTCTCTTTTTCCACTTGCCGATTCATCTCTGGTAGTTCTCCCTCATTCCGATTGGACTGATAGCCTGCTTGGAACTGCGGGAGTAAGTTCTTTCTCCGGCACTGGCACGTACTTCCGGTGCATCTGCCACTTGTGCCTTCTTCGGTTTGGATTGGTCGTTCTTTCTCTCTGGTTCCACCGCATCTTTTGCTGGCGCTGAGATACGCGCTTTTCTGTCAGCGTAAGCATAACCATTTGTGTCGTTCACGCTCCTACGTCCGTTCCCGGGCAGGTCCGGTAGAGCTCCGTCGGCGGTGAGCCCGCTGGTCGGCTGAGTGATCCCTACGCGGATGCCAAGCGATTCACCGGCTTCTCGGTGGTGACCACCAGGTGGGATCTGACGGGGTGGAAGAGCAGGCGGGCTGAGACGGATGCGACGGGGTGAAAGAGCGGTGGGGCAGGGCAGGGGCGCTGAGCAGGAGCGCGGTGTCGGATGCGGCACGTCAGGAACGCTGCTAGCGGTGACGGGCGATGTCGCACCTGGTGCTGGCCGCGGTCGGGCATGGTGCTGGTCGACCGGCGGCTTTGCGTTGCGCACCTTCGTTCCGGCGGCGTGCGGTGGTGGGCGGAGTCGGCTTGCGGCTTGGCCCCGGGTCAGTCCTGAGTCGGCTTCTTTCTGGTCGGTGCCTTCGGTGTTGCGGTCTGGCGGTGGCGGGCTGATTGAGCGCGGGCTTGCAGCGGGCGCTGTGGGGATGTGGCTGCCTGTAGCGGTTGCGTGTCGTCGGTGGGCGGCTTGCTTGTCGGCGGTGCCAGCGGCGGAATGCCGGTCTCGCTGCTTTAGCCCTTTCCCTCATTTGGGCTCCTTTGCCGGTGATCAGCGGTTCATCCCGAATCCGGGTTGCAGGTGGCTGGCGCAATGACCGGCGCCGGTGACCGGCTTTTATGGTCCAGCCATGGCATAAATGGTTACGCCGGGATCTGGGCTTTTTGTCAGCGCTCGGGCATAAATGGTTGGACAATCACCCGACGGCTTTTGTCGGGCATTGGGCATAAATGGTTGTGCAAATAATTTATAACACGTACCTATAAAATGGCTTGCGGCGATATAAACCTATGTGTATCGTTGAGACATAAATGGTTGTGCACTAGGAGCCGCAAATGGCCAAGTTCGGATTGATCAAATGGATTGGGAAGGCGCTGGGTTGCATTGCTCTGCCACTGGTGTGTGCCCTGTTTGCTACCTACGCCAAGCACCATATGCCGGGCTGGGCGTTTGCCCTGTCGCTGCTGCTGGTCGTGGCTGGCTCCGTACCGGCGGTGTTGTTCTTCAACCTGTTCCGCGACAGCAGCTCTAAAGCTCCAGGCAAACGCTTTGAATTCAGCAAGCAAGAAGACGAATGGGATGACCTGTTCAGCCCATGGCATCGCGACGACGACGATCGCAACTAAAACCCAAACCACAAGGAGGCCGGCAATGGCCGCAATAGCATTCACCCCAAACACTGAGCAGGCTGTTGCTCTGGCGAGCACCGCGCACCGTTTGCTCGTTCGTGCCAAAGCCGGTACCGGCAAGACCGCCCTGTTGATCGAGCACGCGGTGCGCAAGCCGCAGCTGAAACTTCTGTACGTCACCTTCGGCAAGGCCAACCAGGAGGACGCAGCTGCCCGCTTTCCGTCCAACGTCGTCACCAAAACCAGCCATGGTCTGGCGTGGGAGGTCGGCGGTCAGTTCAAGAAGACCGGCAAGCACGGCGAGTTGTTTCCGTCCCAGTTGGCCAAGGCCTACAACATCCCGATGGCCTTTGCCCGGCATCTGCGTGAGACCCTGCACAATTTCATGGTGTCCGCCGACAACGAGATCTTGCCGTCGCACGTACCTTCGATGATCTCCACCGCCGATAAGCCCAAAGCCGTGCAGTGGGCTGAGCTGGTGTGGTCGGATCTGCAACGCCTGCGTCAGTGGTCCCGGGGCTGCGGCGAAAGCCAGGCTCAACGTGCCGAGTTCCTCGACACCACACCGCTGCGCATGCCGCACGATGGCTACCTCAAGCTGTGGGCGATGACCGAGCCTGACCTGAGCCACCGTTACAACGAGATCCTGCTGGACGAGTACCAGGACACCAACCCAGTCTTTGCTGCGGTGATCCTGCGCCAGACCATCCCGGTGCGTTTGGCCGGTGATGACTTCCAGAGCATCTTCGGCTTCCGCGGGGCATACAACGCCTTCGACCCAGCGCACTTCGATCAGGTGGTCACGATTTCCGAAAGCCATCGCTTCGGCCCAGCGATCGCCCAACTGGCGACCATGCTGCTGCGTGAGTTCGCCGGCGAGCAGGAACCTGTGCGTTCGTCGCGGTTGGATCTCACTACTCGCTTCGAGGTTGACCGTACCCAGCCATACGCAATCATCGGTCGTACCAACGCCCGACTGTTTGCCAGCGCCGTAGCCCTGCTGGGCACCAAGCGCCTGCACTTCGTGGGTGGGGTCGACGAGTACCCATTCGACAAACTGGTTGAGGTTCACCACCTGCGTGCCAACACCGGTGCTCAGCTGCGCGATCCTCTGATCAGTGCCTTTGCTTCGTTCGCCCAGCTGGAGGCGTACGCCCAGGATACCGACGACAAGGAGATCCACTCCCTGATCAGCGTCGCCAAACAGTACGGCGATCAGATCCCGTCGCTGGTCAGCCAGATCAAGGCCGCCTGCGTCAGCAAGATCGAAGACGCCGACGTTGCGCTGCTGACTGCCCACCGCTCCAAGGGCTTGGAATTCCCGCAGCTGGTTCTGCTCAGCGACTTCCACAACCTGATCACCGACGGCGGCCTGCCGCTGGTGCTGGACACCCCTGAGCTGCGTCAGGAACTGCACCTGCTGTACGTGGCATTGACCCGGGCGAAGTCGGCCATTGAGCTGAATGAGCAAATCCTGGCGATCGTGCGCTACTGCGAAACCGCCGGCCGAGTCGGTACTGCGGCTTTGGCGGCTTCGAACAGCACCGTACAAGGCGGGGGGGCTGCTCTGGTTGTTGCGGGTGAACCAGAGGGTGGCTTCGTCGCGGTTGAGTACGGCGTGGGCGCGTTCGCCAACGTGGCCGAGCTGGTGGGCGCGGATGCGGCGCTCTTGTTCGACGGTGATGAACTGGAATCGCGCATCGAACTGGCCATTCTGCGCCAGGGTCTGCTGACGGCGGCCGGTCTGGCGGGCGCCTTGGGCGGTTCGGTGGCTGAGGTCGCCGATGCGGTGGCCACGATGGTGCGTTGCGGCCGGCTGTCGGCGGTGTTGTTCCTCGACTGCGAGGCGGTCACTCAACGCCTGGTCACCAACATCCAGTTGGAGGCGGCCTGATATGCGTCGATCACTGATCGGTGATGGAGGCTGCCATGGCGGATGACTTCATACGCATCGTGTACAGGCGCGAAGTCGGCGGGAAATCGAAGCGGACCTCGGTCTCGATTGACCCAATGATGTTCGAAATCTTCAGTCAGGTGCGAGGGGGTATCTCCGAAGCCCGCGCCGTGCTGAAGGTGTGGGCAATGGAGGCGGACGCCGATCGCACCGAGGCCAACTGGCGGATCGGTAACTCGCGGCTGGTTCAGCAGCGGATGTCGGTGGAGATCCTCGAGGCGGTCAAGTTGGGGATCGCCGCCCGAAAATTGAATCAGCCAAAGGGCGGGAAGGGGAAAAGTCGCGGCGCCGGGGCCACCGTTTCGGTGGATGGCGGCGAGGGGTCGCAGCAATTGCCGGCGGTGACCGGTCACCTGGAGGTGGAACATGATTGATCATTCAGGCCCGGGCGTTGCTGCGGTCCGCCCACCACTAACGATGGCACAATTTGTCATGCTCCGGTCCCTGGGCCGGGAGGGCAGTTGGGCCGAGGGCAATGCGCCCCTCTGGAAAGTCTCTCGCCATTGGTCTCACAGCCGCGAGCATTCGGTTGAGGCGCTGGGCGCGTGTTGGGATCTTGAGCGTGCGGGGTTGGTGGAGAGTGAGCCGCGCACCTGTTGCGAGGCACACCGGGGCGCGAAGGTGTTCACCCTGTCGGAGCGGGGCAAGGCGATGCTGGTCCGTATCAATGGCCACCGGCGAGCGCCGTTACTCGCCCAGTGGATGCACACCAACGAGATTTTGGCACTGGCCCGGGCGTGTACGGCGGTAACCGCCGTTGAACCAGTCACGGTGGTGCAGCTGATCCTGGTGCAGGCGCAGCGTGAGAATGCGTTGGGGTTGGGAGGCTACGAAGAACGGTTTGTGAAGTTGGTCAAATCGGCACGCAAAGTTGCAGTTGGGCGTTCTGTGCGCGATTTGTCGGAGTTGGATGGGGCGTTGCGAAGCAGCACGAGCGTGCCGCTGGAGTTCGCTGACTCTATCCGTTCCGTGCTCAGTCAGCAACCGCAGCCTGTTGCGGTGGCGGATCAACTGCATGAAGCAACCGAACAGGAACAGGCGTTGTCCTGAGCCGGGCGCTGTAGTCGCTGCAAAAAGTAATTCTGACTTGACCAAACACACAGGCGAACCATTCGCCAGATACTGCCAATAACACGTATTGGTACGTGTATAGATTTAGAAAAAGGAGCTAAGATGGCACTTGCAGACGTTTTGGATGGCAACACCGTAATCGTGGTGTTCGCCTGCGCAGTAGCGGCCTTCGTGTATTTCCAGCTGGGCAACCGCAGGAAGTACTCGACCAAGCATTACCAGTGCATCCCGCTGCTGACTGAGCGGGAGCAGGATTTTTTCTGGCGGCTCAGGGAAGCGGTGCGCGATGACCTGGTCATTGCTCCCCAAGTGGTGTTCGGGGCGTTCATCAAGGTGAAGGCCACAGCACTGACTGACAAGAACCACGCCCGGCATGTGGTCGCCCACAACCGGTGCGATTTTTTGCTCTGCGACAAGAAGCTCAAGCCTGTGGCGTTGGTGGAGGTCGACGACTCGACTCACAACAACTTCAAGGCCCGCTCCAAGGATCGTCGTCGCGACGACCTGATGAAGGCGGTGGGGGTAGCGGTGATCCGCTACAAGAACATGCCGGCGGCGGCCCAGATCCGCAAGGACCTGAAGCTGTAGATCTGCGCCAGGGTAGGGCCGGGACATTCGTGTCACCGGCCTGCCTGTGTATGGCACGCCTTGACGCAATGGCGATACCTGTACCGAGGAGGTAGGAGAGATGGCAAGCAACGAGGCTTTGACAAACCGCTCGATCGGCATTCTGGTCAACCTGTCCGCCGGGCTCGATGAAACCGGTCGCGAGTGTGATGACGACCGGGTGCAGCTGACTGCCAACTTGCGATTGGCTGCCGCCGCTGGCGCCGCCGCATTGTCCCAGCGCTCAAAGCGCTCCACGCCGTTCGCCAACGACACCGGTAGCCCGAATGTGAAGTTAGTCAAGTCGGCGGCGGGTTGGCTCGATCAGCTCAAACAGGCCAAAGGGTTCCATGGCGATGTGACGGCGGCGGAGTTCCTGGGCGTGAGCCCAACCCAGTTTTCACGCTGGCGCACCGGCAAGGACCTGCTCGACAACTACCACGCCTGGCAGGTCGCCACTGCGTTGAATGTGAATCCCATGGCGATCATCGGCAGCGTGAACTTTCACCATGCGCGGGATTCCGATCGAACCCGGTGGCTGGCCATGCTCTCGACCGTCATCGACGCCGAGCTGCCACCGGTACCAGAGGCAGGAAATGTCCCTCAGGCGCCAGCGGCGGTACCGGCCGAATCTCCGGCGGCAGCCGAGTCAACCGCACAAGGCAGCAAGTGGACGGATGACGAGGATCAGCGGCTCGTAGCGGCGTATCAGGATGGATCTGACGTTGCTGCGTTGGCCAAAGCACACCGGCGCACGCCTAAAGCGATCTTGCTGCGCTTGAGCCAAACCCACCGCCTTCTGAACGGTGAGCATCTGGCGAGTTTGTGTGAGCTGTACGGCGTGAGCCTGAGTACTCCAGGCCGGGGCAAGAAGTCTGGTCGGAAGGGCGCCCGAACTGCTGAGCCGGCGCCGCTGGCTTCCCAGTCCGTATTTCTGTAATCCGGCTTTGGCTTTTGTGGCCAAGGATTCATTTTCACGGGTGGAGTACAAATGTTCTCTTTTCCATTTTTGCGGCATTTGACCGGCATTTTTCTACCTGCATCGGCAGAAACGGGCCAAGCGGCACTTGAGCAAGGATCAGCAGCACCGATCAGGGAAGAGCGGTATCGCCCGCCTGTGTACGTCGAATTGGCCATCTGGTTTGAAGACACTTCAGACGATCCGCGTCGGTTGTGGCCAGACAAAGCTGTCCCGTCAAAGGGAATGGACGAGGAATGGTTCGATGCTGTGCTGGGTGATGCGGTGGTTATCGAACGGCGTTATGTGACCGAAGGCTTGCTGTCTGGAGCTAAGGTCAGAGTCCATGCAGGCGACTACTGCCAATTTACATCGGTCCTGATGAAGGTCAGTGGACGCGTAGGGACCATTCCCTGGATTCGCAATCTTGCGGAACCTGATTACGCAAATTACTGGCAAAGCCGAAAACCTCTGTTTACGGAGTAATGATTCGCCACTGGTGAGGGAGCAAAAAACAGCGCCGACTTGACCAATTGTGCCATCCGAACCATCGAGCACTAACGATGGCACATCTGGGAAACGGCAACTCCCCTGAATTCAGGGGTCGCAGTGGTGTTAAAAGTCCTTCACTAACGATGGCACATTTCAACACCGCCGGGCGGTCCCGGCGCCGGTGAGCCCGGGCCACCCGAAACGACGTACCGAACAACCCCATGAACGATCTGTGTCGTTCGTCAAGTCAACCGCATAGCAGGATTACCCCAATGAACGACGCGAACCACTTCCGTCCGGACCAGGCCGGCGAGTTTCCATTCACCACCGAGGTCGAAATGCTGCTGGGTGGGATCGGCCGGGCGATGTATCCCGACGGGACCTTGCAGTTTGCTGACCAGGACTGCACCCCGGTCGCCGTGTATTCGCCGCGACTCGACGAGCAGTCGCTCGAAGTTTTTTGTCAGCAGCACATCGAGCGGTACCGAGCTCACAACCAGCAGCACAAAGCGGCGATCCAGGAGTACGAAACCCCAGCCATAGAACCTTTCTGGGCGTGAGTCAGATCATTGGCAAATCTTTTGCGATTTGACGCCAATAGGACTTGTCGAGGTGCGTTAAACGCACCTATAATTTCCCCGTAATCACTTACTGGGAAAGCCTTCATGATTGAGTCGAACGATCGCAGCAAAGATTTAGAAGATGTTGGTGTGCTGTTTCACTCGCTCATTCGCTATGTCGAAGCCAATGAGGAAGAACGGGACCAGTCTCTGGTCGCAGCGGGGTACGCCAACCTCTTGGCATTGGCCGAAGCCGCTGCAACAGAAGTTGCGTTGCAGCATCAAGACGAAGGTGATGATTGGGATGGCTGCGTGTGGTTCGAGCTCCTCGAGAAAATCGGCGAGGGCAGCCTCGCTGAGTCGCTCATGGCGACTGAAGATCCAGATGTGCCAGCGGTAGTGCAGGAGTGGTTGAGTCGCGTTGAGTGACTTACCCCGCGGCCAGTTCGCTGGCCCTGCTGAAAGCCTATTTTCTCAAGTCGGCTTTCAACAGTCCGATACACCCCAAGCGAAGCAAATTTCGTGGGGGCGGGCACGGTAAAAATCGAAAACGGGAAAAAAGGTATGTCCAAATTAGCGACGGCAGCAATGACCAACCTGGAGCTAAGCCGCGAGTTATACACAGAAGATCAGCGTCGCCAGTTTTATGCCGACTATCAAGCTGCACGATACGCTGCGGCCGCTTCAAATGACGCATGTATCAAGCACGCAAATCTTCGCGGGTGGAAGTTGTGGAAGGGGCCAACGGCTGATTGGAAAGAAAAAAATGAACAGCTGCTGAAGTCGTATCGACAAGCCCGCATAACTGTCAAAACGATGGAGCAAGAACATCCGCTTCTCGTGCAGGTATACATGCATAAAGGAAATCCGATCCTATCTGCATAGCAGTCCACCAGGTCACCCCAGCCTCGCCATTATGCGGGGCCGGTCAGTAGAGGGATGGGGCTTTTCCCGCCCGAAAAGTTAGGAGCAGCGATGGATATTTCATTATCCCCATGGGCAGGAACGGTTTTGGTTGTGGTCATGATGTTTGGTGCGTTCATGTACCTTTTCAATGGCAAAAAGGCCGAACCTTCTGAGCCCGACGCTCAAGTCACCCTGGAGCAAACAAACGCGGCCGCCACTGATGGCGGTGATCAATCCGCTGTTCAGGAGTATTTGGTCGGACTCAAGCTCTTGGCGTTAATGCTACTGAGAAGTTTCAGTGGTCCTGTCGCCATGACGGTATCGATGGGTTGGTTTGTTTTCGCGATCGTCGGGATCTTCGATTTGCTTGGTGGTGACGTGTTTACAGTTCAATGGAAGCGCGTAGCCTCGTGGATTTCGATCATTTTTTGGGTCGGCTTTATTGTGGTTTCGCACGTTAAAAGGGTGCGCCAGAAGGGCCGCAATTTCCTGGACCACAAGCGATAGATACGGAACATGACCATGCAAACCGGTGCCCCGCCATAGTGGGAGGGTGGGCCGGCGTAAGGGCGCCATTCTCGCGTCCGAGTGATAATCAACAAGGAGTCCGACATGGCAGGAACACCATCAGCGTATGTCCTTGCGACAGTGGGTATGACGATCGTCAGCGTTCTATTTTTTGGTGTGGCGGGAACACTGTGCGCAGGGTTTCTTTTCGACATCGGATATTCGATCGATCCGATCGGAGTCGGTCGCAACGCAGCCGCGATCGCCGGTGTTTTCACTTTTGTGTTCGTCGCCGCGGTGTCGTACCGCGATTATCACTATGAGCCCTCGGCCCACAATTCGAATCGTTAACGGAAAAGCAGTTGCACCATCAGCCCGCCATTGTCGCGGGCTTTGCAGTAGTAGGAGAGGAGCGGTTTTCGCGTCGACCAGGAAGCGCAGCCTGGGTGAGCAAGGTCACAATACTTTTCAACGACTTACGATTCTCACGGGAAGCACTGCAAATGAGTGATGAAATCTTTACAAAGTTCGAGGCTAGAGTGACCGTCGAAGGTCCGTTCTCATCTGACGGCACGATTTACGACCCAAAGTCATTGCTGGAAGTGGCGCTACAGCATGCACTGGTCAGCATGCCTGCGGAAGCAGTGTCGAAGCTGGTGGCGGACGTTACTACCAGCATGTTGCACTCGCTTTCGTGCAAGCGTCGGAGAACTGGTGAGGTGGTACGCCTTGAGGACCAAGATCCGGACGGGTACAACGGCCTCTACCTGATAGCGGCAGGGCGGGGAGACCCGACGGATTGCGTTCTGTGTGGAAACCGTTTGTGCAACGAGTGGCCGACCCTTCTTGAGCTTTCTCCCGCAGGAGCGCAGACCGGCGACTATGCCTACCATGTATCCGAGTGCCAGATGCTCGACCCTAGTGGCCAAGACCAGCGTGCGCTTGAAACTCTAGGTCGTTCGGTACTCTCCAGTATCCGCGAAGCGCTGAATTCGGATGACTCAGGAGATCTACAAAAGCCGGGTGGTGATGTGCAGCATCTGTTCATTCAGGATGAAATTCCGCCACAAGCCCGGTGATCGAGGAAGCACAGGTACTTCGGGCGTTCAGCGTCACCTGACTTGCAAACAATTCGCGCACATGCAAGGAGTGGCGGGACAAGCTGATAGGGGCGGACTACTCAACCGCCTTAGGCCTTCAGGCATTGTCCTGTCGTTGTTGATGACTGAAGGGAAATGCGACTACCGCCGCCTTTGGGCTTGCTGGCTGCTGATATCCAGGGCAACAAGTCACCCTGCCCACCACCAGATCCACGAACAATGGAGTAAGCATGGCCCAACAACTGTTTAGCATCACATACTCGTTAACCCAGAGAGATATTGACCAGGCTGTGAGGCTTTCAAAGCTGTACTACACGGATTTGATTCAGAAATTGGTCAAGCCGTATGGGCCCACTAGCAGCCTGTGCAGCTCGCAGGTGGAAATTGAGGTGCGGGCCTATCTGGAGGAGGCATTAACAGGGTTTCATGGCCTATGCGTTGAGGCTCTGGTTGCCAAAGAGGTTTCAACGAACGACGTCGTAGGGTTCGCAATCGCATTAAGCGCTCCTGGCTCTACTGACTGCGGGTTGAACTATGCCGCAGTGCGAAAAGATTTCCGCCGGCAAGGCGTTCTGAGAGTAATGCTGGAAAGCATCAAGTCGAAGTACTCATTTATCGGCTTGAGCTGCCATCCCGATAAGGTTCCCTACTACGAAGCCCTTGGGTTCCGTGCAGACGGTACTGTATTTGTGCAGGTCTCCATGAGTTGGGGGGAGGACAAACCACACCCAATGATGAACACTTTTGACATGGGCCGAAGCGACGAATTGCAGATGTGCACACAGTCGTTCTTGAAGCTTCATGGAGCAAAGGCCGAGGCAATCATGCAGAACCTTGGGGACGTGCAAATCAAAAGAATGGAGGATGTGAAGGCGTACTACCAACGTCGGAATGATGGATTGTCACACGAACATGCAATGGCGTACCTGCTGACCCTGGATGTGCTGGAAGAGGAGCGGGCAGAGGAGCACGATGCGCGCATGTTCCGCGGCGAACTGGAGAAGACGGAATCCAACGAGACACTTCGTGGGATCACCTTCCAATTCATCACGCCAAAGAACCTTCTGGCCATCGACTTCGCCTGGTCACTGAGCTACGGCTTCGATCACGCCTTTCCGGCGCTGACTGAGTGGTACGAGATCCGTGTCCTTGGCAAACGCTATCTGATCGAGGATGTCGCTCCTGTGGAGAAAGACATCATTCCAGAGCAGAGATGGTTCAAGCTTGATGACTGGCAAAGCCCTGCGTTGGAACTGGGTCTGCAAGACCCCTACCTCGAAGCCACCAACAAGGACCGCTACCCTGAACGCCCGGCGATGCGCACGATCCGTGACCGCTTCGAAGGCAAGGAACGAAACATCGTTTACTACGAAGAATCTGACGAGATGGATATCGACCCGGCGGATGCAATTTGTTTCGTGGACGAGTTCGATGAAGCGTTTTATGAGATGGCCAAAGGTCTTGCGCCAACCGACAGTGCCAAGTTCTACCTGAACAGAGGCATGGTTAAGTTGGCCAGGGGCAAGGCTGCTGACTACGACGAGATGGCACGCCGGGCGCAATTCTGGCAGCGGATGGAACGCGATCTTGGTGGTATCGATCTGCGTTCGTACATTCGTCATTTATCGATCAGCAACGCTGAGCACGATGCAATCCTTCAGTCGCTGAAAACTGAGGCCCTAAAGGCAGGAGATCCAGGTCGCACTATGGATCTGTTTTGAATGATGTGAACCACCTCTCGGGGTGGTTTTTTTTTGCCCGATATGGCGCGTTGCCGGTGAGTACAACCAGCTGGCTACGCTGGTGATTTTGATGTGAAACTCCGCTATCTCAAGCTATGCCTGCAAGGCAAGCGTGTTCTTCTTTCCTGTTTTTTCCGGGCGGTGCTCTAGAGAGAGCCTTCCCCAGTCAGCAAGGCAAACAATGTCAGTGTTGCCTTTTCAGAGCTTTCATTTTCGTTTTTCAATTCGTAATCGATCCTCGCTTTCTTTGAAAGCCATCTCCGCAAACTTTGGTAACGGCCCCGCCCTAGTCCTGGAATTTTGATTTCACCGCTTTCAACGGCCTGAGACACCTGATCGCGCCCCGTAAAATTCGCACTGAGAAGAAGCTTCGCTAAAGGTTTGTCTAAGCCGTCATACCAAACAGGTTGAACTGGTTCCATTCCAAGCCATTTCCGCAACGCTTGGTAACGGCGCTGCGTTAGTCCTGGAATTTTGATTTCCCCGCTTTCAACGGCCTGATACACCTGATCTCGCCCCGTATAATTGGCACTAAGAAGAAGATTCGCCAAAGCCTTGTCTAAGCCGGCATACCAAACAGGTTGAACTGGTTCCATTCCAAGCCATTCTCGCAACGCTTGGTAACGCCTCGGTCCTAGTCCTGGAATTTTGATTTCCCCGCTTTCAACGGCCTGATACACCTGATCTCGCCCCGTAAAATTGGCACTGAGAAGAAGAGTCGGCAAAGACTTGTCTAAACCGTCATACCAAACAGGTTGAACTGGCTCCATTCCAAGCCATTTTCGCAACGCTTGGTAACGCCTCGGTCCTAGTCCTGGAATTTTAATTTCCCCGCTTTCAACGGCCTGATACACCTGATCTCGCCCCGTAAAATTGGCACTGAGAAGAAGAGTCGGCAAAGGCTTGTCTAAGCCGTCATACCAAACAGGTTGATCAGGTAGCCACCCCCCTTTTCTAGAGAGTTGCTGTGCACGCGTGGTGCTCACACCTAAGAACGAAGCGATTTGGCAGTATGTACATCCGTTCTGACGCATAGCGTATGCACCCCGAGCGCGATCGTCTGGGGTATCAAAACGGATCGGGCGCCTCGTTGTAGCGCTACTTGATATTTCGCTTACAGGCATGGCCAGACCTCCTACTGATTCGACATCATCGTTGGGTGCAATGCCCGCAATGGATTCCGCAGGTAGCGATTTGATATTTTGAGATCCCATCCAATGATTGGTGAGCAAATGCAGGGACTTGACCACCTGTTTTCATTCTAGCTGACCATACGTTCGCATCGCGGCCAGCCGCCCACCGGTTAATCCAGAAAGCGAGCAGCCGGGACTCCATTTTCGAAAGTTCGTGCACTCCCGGATGGCGGCAGAGTCTTAGGCTACGAGCAGCCTTTTAGCTGATGAATTGCGAAAGCCTTTCTGATATCGAATACAGGGCGTGTTCTTGTTTCTTGTTCGACATCTCCGAGCACCAGTTCAATTTCCTCGGAGAAAACACGATGACCCCATCTACGAACATCGAGCAGTTCCAAACTAGACTTCACCGCTCCGCATATGGCTTTCGCGATTACGACGTGATCGGACATCCAACTCTGCGTCGCGCCTGCGTCCCCCTCAACATCCGCCGCGGCGAGAACTTCAACATCTACCATGGAGAGAGCAGCAAGTCGGGCACAAAATGGTTAGGCACTTTGGAAAAGTCGCTGGCGGCCTGGTACGCGAACGAGCTCAAAGTGCCGCCTGTGCGTGAAGTAAGGCTTCGTGTCCTTCTGAACGCCAATGGTCGAACGTCCATGTCATGCAATGCCCGGCTCTTCAGGCATCACCTGGTTGTCAGTGGCGATAGCGGTCCGTGCTGCAAAGTCGAATTCTACTGATCAGCATCTCGTTTCGCAGCTTTAACGCAACACTACCCCCCGGCCGAGGCTGGGGGTTTTTCATTGTTTGGGGGGTATAAAAGAGTCTTAGCCCTGGGCTTCCAGTTGCTTCGTTATGGTCGGCGGTCGTTGCACGCTGGCGCCGCGGTTGGACAGTGCAGAGTGGTTGTGATGGTGGGGCGAAAAGTCAGCCCGATTAAGCTGTCACCCTGAATAAGCTGACAAAGCTCCCTGCCAGCACAACCACTCCGCATGTATGTATCTTGCCACACCTACATGAGTTTCGAGATGCGTCGGATTTGAAGTATTTGTCCCCATTGACCGGTGAAGGGATCTGCACTCTCTACAAACGTGTGCGAAAATAAAATGGCAATTTTCAAAGGTTGGAGTTTTACGGTTTGGTTATTCACTACTCAACTGGTGGCAGCGATGTCGCCTGTGGACGCAACAATCACAATCTCAGTTGCACTACCGATTCTGGTCGGGTTACTTGCAAGTTGTGTCAGCGATCCCTGGTTAAGTTGGTACCGGCACCAGTGCCTGCATCCGTCGATGACATATCCGTGATGTCGCATGTGGTCCCGAGCAAACAGAACAAGGCGAGTGGTTTCTGTTTCAAGGCCAGTTGGCACGTGCACCTGGAGGCTCTACCCAATCGGTGCCGTCTTCCACGTGGGTCGGCAACACAAAATTTCGTTTGAAAGAATGGTGGGCGTCCGTGCTCACCTTGAGGCCTCACTCGCTGGCAACATCGAGCGACAGCCACCACTCAGTTATGGGAGCCCTGACAATGAGCAGCGGATTCACCGAGGACGAAATGCGTCGGGCCCTAGGCCTGACCGAGACACATGTCAGTCCTTCCACTCCTCAGGCACCCGCGCCGGCGACAAAAGTGAAGTCGGAACCCCGGGTTGTCGGTAGCAAGCATAAACCCCGGTCCCCCAAGCTCCGGGTGACGTTACTTGTCAGCAAGGAATTTGAGGGTGAAACCGTCGAGTTCACTCATGATGCCGATACGTTGAGCCAGTTCGATGCCGAGCAGGAGGCCAAAACGTTGGCCAAAAAGGACAAGTACCGTTTTTTCGATGTGGTATCGATCAAGCCGATCGGGTAGTGCTGCTGTGAAATGCGCTCCAACTGCCAGCCTGCACGGGCAGATTGCATTTCCACCTGGTGCGGTAGGATATCCTCAGTCGAAAGGAGAGTTCGCAATGAAGATGATCATCGAGTCAGAAGTCAAAAGAGCTGAAGTGCTGGTTGAGCACTACATGGGCCTGCCGCCAGAGACGATAGATCTGTTCAGCTTCAACGCTGATGCATTGCGCAGGGCTCCCGCCGACTTTGGACGCGCTATCACCGCATTGCGCCAAATAGCAGTTAAAAATAATCCTTCGCAAGCCGATGTGGCCTACGCGGTGAGCGCGGTTGACCTAATTGCTGAACTCGCGCAAGGGCAGAAACTGCCTGCTCCCATCCAGAAACTGTGGACGGTGGAGGAGGGCATTCGCAATGCTGGCGGACTCTGGACGCTGAAGCACCTGGTGACGATCGTACTGGCGTTCGCTGGCGTCCTTGTAGGCAGCACCAAAACCTTGACCTTCGGCTACGAGATGTTTGCTTATATCGCCTTGGCCTTGATTATTGCCTCGGGGGCATTGCACCTGACGCACAGCAAGAACGCGGAGATGAAGGTGCCTGCTTTCACGCTCGGCGGGCTGGGAGTCTTTTGTGTGCTCAACACAGCGTACGCTCCGAGTATCGGCTTCCTGGCTCTTCTGGTTTGCGCAATTGCTTTTATGGCCGGATCATTCCTTAGTCAGCTCGCCGGCACCAAAAGCAGCACCACCGGTGCCGAGTTGTATCCCGAGGACTACGAGCCAGCTGAAGCCTTACGGCCGGAGGAATACAACCCCTTCAAGGTGACAATTGGCAACGATATGAGCGAACCAATAGACAGATTGTCCTGACCACAAAAACCGCCCCTTGAAGCCGGTTTTTTTTCACTGGCTTTCCCCAAGCCAGTAACACCCCTGGATGTTTCACCGACGAAGAAGGCTCCCTGAGTACGACGAGCCGGCAAATTTCTGCGTCGCTGTTGGCCATCTCCTGCCACGAAGTTAAATCCCAACGGAGATGTTCACGATGACCACTATGCAAACTCAAGGCGATACCCCTGACCGGATTAAAACCAGCATCAAGCAATCCGCATTGCTGCTACTTGATGGGTTGCCTTACCGGTACGGCGAGTTCCTTAACGATCTTCAAGCGCAAATGTCACCGATGGAACGAGGCCAAATGTTTTTGGAGGTGCGCCTTGCGGTCCAGGAACTGATCGAGGAGGGCACGTTGGTAGTGCTCGACTTTAAAACGCCGCAGCGGACGGGGAAACTCATTGTCCCGGCTGGCTTCAACTTGTCACAGGAGGCGGGCACGCCAATTGAGGGCATCAGTGCACTTGAGGCCTTAGACGCTGAAAATTGGTTGGATGAAGATCCTTCGGATTCTGAAGGGTTGGCAGAAGCGAAAGAGCAGGCTCGAGCGTGTCTTGCAAAGCGCAACTTGGCGGTTAAGCAAGGGGTTCCTGCATGAAATTCGACATCAATAAAGCCTCTGCTCAGCTTCTTGCTGCGTCCGCAGTGATTGACGACATTGACGATGCCGTCAGAGCCGTCCAGGACACTTGCTTCATAGAAACTGGGGACGTTGCGGGTTTGTTTTTCAGTGGCGTTGAGTGGTCCGAATTGAACGAGCTTCAGCGATTGCGCAAGCTGCTCGACTATGTGGATTACGAGCAACTGTGCAGCGAACGCGCCTGAAGGTGTTAGAACACATTCAGGGCATGCGCAACGAAATGACATTTGTTTCAGTGTTAACGTAGTATCCGCCCCGGCCTAGGCCGGGGTTTTTTTATGTGCGCCAGACATGATGCATTGCGCGTAAGAACTGTGATCTTTAATTCACACAATGCGTTGTCGATTAATCATGAAGTCTTCCAACGTGTGAAGACGACCGCCGAAATATGATTTTGAATCTGTATTTTGGTCATTCTCTACTGGAACAGGTAGGCATGAAGTTGGTAGTGGCTCACCTACAGCCATTAATTCAAAATCTGAGGGTGCGGTAACAAAATATGCTCCTCTTGTTACCGCATCCTTGTTGCCATCTTCAAACCAGAGAGTAGCGTCGCTGCCTTTCATGGCGAAATATCCAAACGCTGAATATTCGCGGATTTTGTTCATGTAGCCCAGGCGGTCGACGACAAACCAAATATCAGGTTGGCTTCTGAAAGCTTTGAGGGCATCGGAATGCCTCTGAGCGTCATATTCCTCGGGGGAAAGATTGAACAGCCTTTTCATGAGTTCTGGAAAGGTTTTCCTCAACCTAGCAGCGGCCGATTTTTGATCGAAGAATTCTTTAAAGACAGCCTCTACTTTTGCGGCTTCACAGTCCTCTTCGAACCATTCCTGGGTTGTGCCCGCGATTTTCTCCATTTGCACTTGGCGTTCCGGTGACAACCAATATCCACCATGGCTTGGTGTCTCATACCAGATGATACCTGGTGCTACAATATCCTTTTCAGAGTAAATTCCCCAAGGAGTTACCATCTCTTTGAGTGAAGATGCTTTTTTAGGGCTGTAACCAAGTCCGGATGCTTCCGCGGCGTTGAAGACACGCCCGTGAAGATAATCGAACCCTAATTCTGCTGCTAATCTAGTACAGATAACAATTTGAGCATCTTCTTGTTCACTTTCGGGTAATAGATCCAAGTACATAGGTATATGAGCTTTCTGAACAACTTTCGAAAGCTCATGCCAATTGTTATAGCCGAGAGCTTTAGCGTACAACTCGTAACCTTGTTGTAAACTAATATCTAGATCGAGGAAATCAACGAGATTTTCAAATAGCGACTTCGCCAAACTTTTGGTAGTCGGCAGGTTTGCTGGGATAACTTTCATGGTGACTCCTCCGTAATTCAAGGAGCTGCCCGCATGCCCCTTGAACCCGTAAGGAGTTACAAATAGGGTCGAATCTAGACTCACAGCGCCATTGCGGCTTCCCCAGTGCGAGCGGGGCGCTTTCTGTAAGCGCGTAGCCATTTTATCAGATATCGATGGTTTTGAACCCTGCCACCGTCACCCCCTGCTATGAACGTACTCATGCCGCTTCACCGTGACTGGAGCCTGTCGGGGTTGCGCGTCCAATTTCAGGTGTGCCCACTGCCGGTCGGGGTCCGGCCTGGAATTTGATATTGGGGCCTGAAATGGCTTTACAGGTGCGTTTAACGCACCTATGATTTCGCCAAAGCCACCTTTTTGGAAGCACACATGAGCGTCTACTTCATCCCCCTGTTCACACTCCCGGATATCATCGATGCGCCAGGTGAGTACCTCACCCGTGGCGGCGACCGCGTCATGATCGATCGTGCATCAACCCGGCATGACTATGGCTGTGTCGGCTCCTACGTGGCATGCGGGACGGCTGATAAGTGGCATAAAAGCGGGCGGATCCTCGCAACATCTGAAACCCGGAACGACATTGTCCAAAAGGCACCGAGCGAGGGGGCGCAGGTGTCTGCACAGGCAGGACCGAACGTTGTCAGCGAGTCAGTAATGGCCAATGAGACCATTGGAGTTCAGGCTTCGCTACCGACGTGGGCGCAGAAGATCAAGGCCATCAAGAGGGCTGCCGAGACAGTGGGCCAGCGAGCCGTTCGCGAGGTCAATCGCAACCTGGCAGAAGGCGTCGAGCACATGGAGTACAAGGACTTCGAGGAATTCGACTGCTCCTGCGAGCAGGAATATATTTTCGGTGAGGCCGTCCACCTCATCGAGGAGCTGGACCTGCCTTTCGATGAAGCTCTAAAGGTGGTGATGACGGAGGACAGTCAAACTGTCTGAACTCAATACGCCCTGGTGCGCCGGGGCCTGTCGAAAGCAGATTTTCTAAAGTCTGCTTTCTACAGTCATTTCGACAATGGAAAAACACAATGGCCCCCGATACCATCACCCTGGCTCGCGCATTGGTTGAGCGTGCTTACCAACAGATGATCCATTCGGCGTCTGCATTCAAAGCTGCCAAGCCTGTTCGTGATGAGTTGCGTGCTGCGCTTGCCTTGCCACGTACCACTACGTCACTTGTGCCGGCGGAATTGGTACATGATCTGGAGGGCATTGCGGTCGGCCGCACTGCACACGCGTTCAACGGCTCGTGTCCTGATCAGGTTGAAGGCGAAATGGTCCGTGACGATGAATGCCCGGCTTGCCAGATCCTTTTGCGGCTCGATGCTCACAAGAGAGCAGTGTAGATCCACATTTCTTGACCCTACAGCACCGAGCTCCGCGATTGCGGGGCTGCGACCGTAGATGACCAACCCAGACTTAGGACTGATTCACGATGGCATCACTCAAACCGCTCAGTGATTTTGAGCATGGATTCGTTGTCGCCGCCGCCGCGGCGTCCCGGCTGGGCGATCCAAACCTGGCTGCAAAGATGCTTGGCCAAGCTGGTTTTCAGGGACTGGATTGCTCGGAACTGAATGAGGCCGATAAGCAGCAGCTGCATTTGGTGAATCAGCAACCCGGCATGACGTTGATAGGCCTCAGTAAGCCCAACTGATTTCACATAGGTTCGTAAGTGATCCTATCGCGGCCCCCGGCAGTGGCGATTGCTCCCCCAAACTGATCACGGAGCTACAGACACATGGAAACACCAGTGACGATTGAACAAATGATTCTTGAGGGCTCCTGTACCGCTGCCTGGGCGTCGAACGCGGGTTAGAAGTGGGATGCTCGTGTGGTCGGCGGAGACGCGCTTGCGAAGCGCAAGAGGTGGCTTACATTGCAGGCCAGTACCACGATGCTTTAACCCGTTGCGTAATGCCGCCAATGGCGCCAGGAGTACCCATGCAGTACAACCAATGGATTGCAGTCGTTGCCGATCGCCTTATCGAACTTGGAGTACCCGCCGATGAGGTCAATGAGGAAGTCATCGATTTTCCCTGGTTCATGGACCGGCATGAAGACGAAGCCTTGGCGAGGGTAACTGCCGACGAGTACTTCCATCTCCTCATGAACGTCGGGCTGGATGATTCGCCGGACGAAACCGAGTCGAAAGCATACCCCCCTCAAGATCCGTTCTGACGCGTGTTTGCGCTCGAGTTTTGAGCGTGACAACGGCAACTATCACTGTCTAGAATAGGTGCATTAATCGCACCTCAGAGCAGTTCAATGACCAATGTTGTGAGCTATCCAAAAGGTGACCTGCGGCGCATGCTTTCTGTGCTAGCTGCGATCGACGCCATTCCTGATGCGACGTTGGTGAAACTCGTTGAAAGAACCGGCATCGATAAGAAGACGGTCTCCAATCTAATTATCCAGGCTGGCGAGCAGGCGGGGGTCCAGATATCAAAGACCGGCCCGGTTTATACGCTAGAAGACTGGGGTCCAATTATTAAACGTGCAGGAGCAAAAATGGTTCTTGCGGGGGCGTTAGTCGCGCCAGCGGGGTGATCTGGTAGCGGTATTTCGCTGGATAAGCAGATGTGCCTGGCGCCGCCGTTCAAGAGCCCGCCGATATCCCTGCCCGTGCGGGGTTGAGTCAGTAGAGGGGCGCTACTTTCTGCGCCCGCATGGTGGGGAACTAGATAAGTGAGTAATCAGGAAATGGGTAAATCGGCCGTTCGGCATTTTTTCTGGCCGGTCGCGGCGTTCTGCGTTTTCGTCTCTCTCTGGGTTGGTTGGCATAACCCGGCTCTTGGCGTAGGCGCCTTTAGTACTTTTTTCTCGATCCTGTTGTTTTCTGGCCAGCTGACAACCGATCAATACGTGTCTACCGGCTTCAGAACGTGGAGTAGAAAAGACCAGTTGAACTTCGTTCTGTCTCTCATGGCCGCGGTAATCACCGGTATCGCCTACCTGTTGGCGCTCCCAACCATGTTCAAGTGCGCCTGAGTCCTACTTTTCATTGAGGAGTGTTGTCATGAGTGACGTGATGTTTGTTGCGGCGATCGGCGGAGATAATTTGTACATCAGGGTAGCTAACCGCTTCGACAAACCATTGTAAGCGTCCGGCAAAGGCATCTGGCCCGAAGTCGGAAATGGCGCAACAACTGATAGCTTCCTTTAACCATCGCCACTTCTAGGGGGATGTTACGCGCGCAAGATGATGGGGTCGTAGTGACAGGACCACCCTCAAAAACAATGGTGATCCGTATAATTACATTAGACGGGGATTTAAGAGGTTTCAGGTACAGCAGGGACTATCGCTTGCGGCCGGCTTCCGTCGCAATTTTTCATAAGTTCGGATCAGTTTTGCGAGTTTTGCTACCAAATGCGGAGCGACAACTCCCGAGTGAATTTGGAAGGGGCAGAATGGGGTGCGCTACGGGGATATATAGGGATAATTAGGGTGTGATGGGGTGTTACGGGGATTATTAGGGAAAATAGGGGGTTATCAGGGGGCGCTATCTCCAGGGTAACTACCGTTCCCGCGGATTAAATGGGGGGAAATGGGGTGTTTGAGAGGGGGATACAGGGAGGCTAGGGGATTTATAGGGTGTCTCGGGGCGCTAAAGGGCGGTACGTGGCGTAGATCTACCCCATTGCAACCAATGCTACGAAAAACCATGTTTTGTGGATGATTTTGGGACTATGCGCCGGAATATTCATAAACGCTCCACGACGCGACCTGATGTAATTACACCGGTTGCCACCGATGTGGTAACAACGCCTCAATCTCACTCGCTCGCTGCGCGGGCAGCCGCGTCAGAACATCCTTCAGATAGGCGTACGGATCATGTCCATTTAGCCGTGCTGACTGGATCAAGCTCATGATTGCAGCCGCACGTTTGCCGCTGCGTAGTGACCCGGCGAACAGCCAGTTCGAGCGCCCAAGTGCCCATGGCCGGATTTGATTTTCACACCAATTATTGTCTATGGGCACGGCGCCATCCTCGAGATATCGGATCAACGCGACCCAGCGTTTGAGGCTGTAATCCAGGGCTTTGGCGATGGCCGACCCTTCGGGTACGAGTTCGCGCTGGGCAATCATCCAGGCGTGTAGCGCCTCGATTATCGGAGCCGCTTTTTCCTGCCGTATTCGGTGCCGCATGTCCGGTTCTAGGTCTTTTACTTCACGCTCTATTTCGTAAAGTGCGGCGATGTAATGCAGCGCTTTTTCGGCGACTTGGCTCTTGTTGGTCGCGTGAAGGTCGAAGAACTTGCGGCGAGCATGGGCCATGCAGCCGATCTCCGTGACGCCCAGATCAAAGCTCGCCTTGTAGCCGGCGAAGTCGTCGCAGACCAGCTTGCCGTGCCAGTTGTTCAGGAAGGTTCGGGCGTGTTCGCCGGCGCGGCTCGGGCTGAAGTCGTAAACGACTGCCGCCAAGTCGGCGAACTGGCTGGTTGCGTAGGCCCAAACGTAGGCTCGGTGGGTCTTCTTGGCGCCCGGCGTCAGCATCTGTACCGGCGTTTCATCGGCGTGGATCACGCCATGCTCGAGCACTGCTACGCGCAGCGCATCCACCAGTGGCTGTAGCTGCACGCCGCAGGCGCCAACCCATTGCGCCAAGGTCGAACGGGCGATCGCCAGACCAGCTCGGCCGAAAATTTTCTCTTGTCGATACAGCGGCAGATGGTCAGCAAACTTGGCCACCATAACGTGGGCCAGCAGGCCTGCCGTAGGGATGCCTTTGTCGATGACATGCGCCGGTACCGGTGCCTGGATCAACGTCTCGCACTGCTCACAGGCCCATTTCCCACGGATATGGCGTTCGACGGTAAACACGCCGGGGGTGTAGTCGAGCTTTTCGCTGGCATCTTCACCGATGCGCTTGAGGGCGCAGCCGCATTGGCAATGGCTGTTGTCCGGTTCGTGGTGGATCAGCGTACGAGGAAACTGCGCTGGCAGCGGCGCACGCTTGGGTTGCTGACGCACTTTGGCCGCAGTCGGCGTTGATTGCAGTGCCTCAAGTTCAGCTTCGATAGCCGCGATGTCGGTGTCGATCAGGTCATCGAGCAAGCTAGCTTGAGCAGGACTTAGTTGTTCGCTGCGCTTGGCAAACTTGAAGCGCTTGAGCAGCGCGATCTCATGGGTCAGTTTCTCGTTGACTGTTTTGTGATGGTGGATTTGTTTGTCCATCGTCTCGACGCGCTGCATCAACTGCGCGGCCAGAGCACGCAGTTGTTCAGGGTTCAGTTGGTCGAGATTCGGGGCGGAAGTCATGCCGCTGATTTTGCCAGAGCAGGCATTAGGCGACGATAGGTTGATCGGACAATTGTGCTGGCGAGCTGGCCATGACAGAACTTAAAGCACAGTGATGACGCCGCCGGCACCGACTCTTTGCCACGGTAATCCGAGTATCAGGGCCTGAAGTTGCTCGGCGTCTAATTCAAGCTCTGAACCGTGTCGGACACCCGGCCAGAAAAAGCGCCCCTGGTGCAATCGACGTGCTGCCAGCCAGATGCCGACGCCGTCATGCACCAGCACTTTCATCCGATTGGCGCGGCGGTTGGCGAAGAGATAAGCACAATGCGGCTTCGCCGCACCGAACACCGCCACCACCCGCGCCAGCGCGGTGTCAGTGCCCGCACGCATGTCCATCGGTTCGGTGGCGAGCCAGATCGAATCGATGCGAATCATCGCAGTAAGTCGCGGAGAAAAGCAGTACACGCCGCAGCATTTTCCGCCGGCCAACTCACAACGACCGCCCCCCTCAAGTGAGGGACTTCGATGCGGATTGTGGCAGCAAGAGCTTGAGGCGATGTCGACGGCGATACCTTGACCGGAATAAAGGAAGTTTGCAGTGCCAGGTTTTTCTGCTCATGCACTCGAATCCACTTATGAACTAGATTGGCGTTGAGGTTGTGGGTCAGAGCAACACTGGCAATCGAAGTGTCAGGCAGCGCACATTCGGCGATGACCTGGGCCTTGAAGGATTTGGAATAGGAACGACGTTCTTGTGGCATGGGGCGTCCGCTTAAAAAGGCTGGAAATTGGTGTCCACTTAAAATCAGGTGGACACCTTCGCCCTAAGCGTTGCAATCAGGAAGGTGTGTTGGCCGGACGGTTACAAACCATTCACCCTTGACTGCAATCTGGATCGCCGTGGTAGTCCGGCTTACTTGGAGTTGCCACGCCACGATCAAACCCTTCGAGGTGCGAAGTCCGCTGCTGCCAAATTGTTTGGTGGAGGGCTGGAATGGCGGCCCCCAGAACCTGCTACGGGTGCGTCGGTAGATTTGAAAGCTGCCGAGAAATCCAACAACCCCCAAAGTGTGGTCTCTTCGTTAAAAGTCGAGCCAGCGGCTGTCCAGCAAACCTCGACCCTTGAACAGGCATGTGAAGATTTCCAACATTTCATCAATTACATCCTTGAGCCTGCGAAGGACGATTTGGAGGCAATGGTCAGAAAAAATGAGACCAAGCTCCACCAGGCGTTCGGTGCAAATCTGATCTTGGCTCACAGCGTTGATTACTTGCAGGCAGTGCGAGCGGCCGACGGGATAACAGAAACCCGCAGAGATCTGGTCGCGACGTTCGATGCAAAGTTCTCAGTTCCAGGAGCTTATCTTGCTAATCGGAAGATGGAACTGGTCGACGGGATCAACAACGCGCTCAAGCATATTCGAATCAACCCGGCCCGGTACAAAGGTCTGGGCGAACGCTACGGGCAGATTTCGTTTCAGAGTTTGGTGGAGGAGGAGGGGCGCGTTTTGTGTCACCTTGAGGAGTACCGATTCGACTACTGTCGTGTGGTGCTCTTGCCCGCCCTGAGAGCCTTGTCGAACTGGGAATTTGAAGGCACAGACGACGTTGTGAGTTTCGCTAGGGGCGAATACATCGTTGCGGAGAGCTCGTCGTACCTTGATATCTACGATCCCTTTGACCCATCAACGGCGATCGATCAAATGATCGAACTCTGCAACCCCCCTTGCTTGAACTGTGACCAGTCGCATGATGAATGCCTCTGTTCAAAGTACGTGTTCGCCGGTGAAAGTGGCCGATTTGAGCCTGCATACACTCCTACTGCTGGCGAAATCGATGAACTGATGAGCCATATATCGCCCTCATACAGTCGATCATAGGAGCCCCCAGCGGTGACCACTCATAGCGAAGCGCATTTTGCTCGGAGGCTCCTGGCCACGCTGCAAGAGCATCACCCATTACTTGCAGTGGAAACGGTAAAAGGACGCCGGGTTGGTGCTGGGTCGATGCGCGTAATTCACATCACGCACAGCGGCGGAAAATTCGCCCAGTTCCCATTCCCTAAAAAAGGTTTGCATGCAGGCGCGGTCAGCGACGAACTCTACCTATCAGCGTGCAGCATGCTGATGCTCACGCCGGTGCCTGAATCAATGTAGAATCGCGACCTGAATCTGCTCAGGATTGCCTTTCAATGCTGGCGCTCCGGGCACTCATGGTTCATCCGCAGAAAAATGGAATGCCGATGGTTACAGTGGAAAAAAAGTCGAACCTTGCCACGGTCGTGAAGATCGGCCTGGCTGCTGTCGTGGCAGTTGGATTGTTGGCGGATCGCATGGTATGGGTTGACCAGGTCGTGGGCAGAATAAATTTGGCCAACGCCCGAATCGCCGATGTGAATTGTTCAGCGGGTGATTGGCTCGAGGTTGCACCCGGGAAAGATGCCCAGCAACCGATGCGCTACCGATGCGGGTTTATGTTTTGGCCGTTCTACCGCTCGGGCGAATCGCTGTTTGCCGCTGATGCGTTGAATAAACTCAGGTCCTGAAGTGCCTCTTGCAGCACTGGCAATACGGGCTCGCACCAGCCACTCAGGAATCACTTACGGAGCCGCGTTACCCAGGGCGGTTACCCTCATCACCATCCCGCGTAATGCGACACCAGCCGCCCCCAAGTAGGTAGTGCTGATCCATTGTCACGCAGAATACTCATAGCGTCCGCGGCGAGGACGCGTGTCGGGCAACCTCCGATCAAAAAGTCTTTATCCTTGCCCTGGTGAAACAAGTGCAGGATTGTCAGAACCATCACTTGTTGCAGTGGCGTCATCGCCCGATAGCTCTTGCGCATAGCTTTCAGTGCTTCAGGAATAGGGCCTAGCCCGCCTGCCCAGTCGAAACCACGGGGTCGCAGGGTAAAGTGGCTACCCTCACTACCGTATTCGCGAACACACTCAAAACACCCTTCAAGCGCGTAATTCTCAACGATGCCCCAGGCCGTGCGACCGAAAATCTCCCCTCGCACCTCGGCGCTAGGGAAGGTCGGTGCAGGAGTGCCGCATACCATCGCCAGGGCAGAATGTTCGATGGCATCCATGCAGGGGACCTTGTCGACCATATCTACCAGTGTCCAGCCCGGAAATCGTCCCGCAGCGAACGTAGGGTTCACGGCTGCGTATGCGACGAGTGCAGCTGGTTGTGCGGAGTGATGGATGTAAGCCTGGCTGGCAGTGTCCACGTCAGTGAAGGCCCACACGCCCTCTGAAGGCTGGTAAACACCAATGCGTGCCAGTAGGTCGCTCGCCTGGTGAACGTAGTCGTTTGTTCTGCTCATGTAGTCGATTTCCTCTCAGGCGATGACTTGCAAGGGTAGCAAACGCCTGCGTGTCGCGGTACGTCGAAGAGGCTCTTCTGCGTTGACCTCGTGAGACTTCTTCCGGCGGTACAGGAAGAGGCTCGGCCCATTTCTGAGCCAGTGTTGCGCATCTCTCTGGTACGAAGTTAATTCTCAGGGAGATGTGACCATGCAAAACGAGCGATTCCAGCTTCGCCCAAGTTCCAGCCCGAAAAAACCGTGGATGGTTGAAGACACCAAAGCGGATCCGTCAGAGGATCCTGTTCTCTACCATTTTTCATCGAAGAAAAAAGCCGCCGACTTCAAAAGCATGATGGACTCAGAGCACCCGGCCTCCCAGGAGGACGTATGAATAGTGTTGTCACTGAGGTCTACCAGCGTGGCGAATCGCGTTTCACCATGGTGGGGCAAAAGCTTCCAGATCACCTGCATATCACCGACAAGGTAATAACTCAGGGGTTGGCCTTTCGCTTGGCTCGTTATGCGCTTCAACGCCTTGATGATGCCGGGTTCGCCAAGGCTGTCGAGGGTTGGAAACTCACCGTGTACACGATGGATGCTGAACTGCCTTCGAGTGAGCGGTATTACTCAGTACGGTGGCAGAACGAATCGGGAGGGTACATTGACGTCAATGGAATCCTGACCCGTAGAGGGTGGCCATCGCTGGATCATGGCTATTCCATAGGGCACGAGTAACTGCTGTTCCCGCAAAACTTCAGGTGACCGGAATTCAACTTTTTTTGAACGCGACACCCACCCCGACCGTCTTGAGATGGCCGGGGTTTTTTCATGCTGGTGCTTGGTTAAGGAGGGGCACGCGTGCGGCCGCCGAGTGTTAGAAGCGGCTGAGAGGCATTTGAAACCTGACGCCATCCTTGAAACACAACATGTAGTGTAAATATGCCATTTTTGGTTGTTTTTTGAACAAAAAAACTGCCCGTAAAAATTTATGAAAAAAAATCTGCACCCGCGACATTCAGCCAAAGCCCTGTAAACCCTCGCTCCGACCGAAAAACCCTCCGTCTCGTCCGCTCCATGCGCGGATTCGCCCCACCACCGGCTGAAAAACATCCATATAATTGCGCCATATTCAGCGCAGCCACTACAGGCACTGAAGTACAACCTCAGCACCGCGAGTTGACTGGATTTCAAACGCCAACGAGAGGCACAAAAAAACCGCCGTAGGAGGGCGGTTTCTTCGTAGCAAGTCACGGTAGGAAGCCGGCTTGCTTGTTCACAGGGAACACTTGGTGCGTCGTCAAGCTTACACAGGTGGTACCACTACGCGCAATATTAGCGACTAGCGGTGCTGGTGGTTGCTCGGCCATTGATCTCGCAGCGCGGCATGATTCGCCACAAATTACGCATTAAGTTTGGCCCTCTCGACACGGATTAGGAACCCGTGCCGGATCGACTCGGGAGGCCTCAAATCCAGCCATTTCACAGGGAACACTTGGTGCAAGTTTTCCCGAAGGTGCGCGTGTTCCGGTAAGCGCACTGGAGATTGGCCCAACCAATGGGAGGGCCCAGTATGTACAAGTTTGCACGACGTACGTTGGACTCCGCATGGAGGGTGTTTCAAGCGTTTCGCTTGTACCAGTTCCTGCGGGATCACTTAGACGACCTTTAAGGTCCACAGGTGGCCGCTTCAGCCTCGCTGGAGCGGTTTTTTTTTGCCTAACCAGCACGCCATTAAGGGCAATTCACCATGACCCAACCCGATGTACAGATACCGCCTGAATCTGATCGTGCTGAGTTGCTAGAGCTTTTGAAACAGGCAAAACGCCTAGCCACCCGATATCAGCAGCTGACTGGGAAGCCGTTAGGTATCACCGGTGAAATTGCCGAATGTGAGGCTGCCGCGATCCTTGGTTTGGATCTGCATGCGGCGCGTACAGCCGGGTACGATGCCACGGAAATAAGGGATGGCATTCCTGTCCAGGTGCAAATCAAGGGGCGCGTGATTACCAACTTGAAGAGAGTTGTTGGCAGGGTCGGCTCTATCGATCTCAGGCAGCCGTTCGACGTTGTTCAGTTGGTTCTGCTGGATTCCGACCTGAATGCATTCGCGATCTATGAGGCAGAACGACCTGCGATAGAAGAGTTGTTGACCAGGCCTGGCTCAAAAGCACGGAATGAGAGGGGATCAGTCGGAATATCTCAGTTCAAGGCGATCTCACGGTTGCGCTGGTCACGCCAGTAAAAACTCACACTCGACGTTTTTACCTGCCCCCCTTATCTCTGATTTGTGCAGGCGTAACCATCTGATGCGTCGTGTGTATGGACAGGAAATCGCCTGACTCGTTGAAAGTTTTGACGATTGTAAACCCGGCCAAGGTCGGGTTTTTTTGGGCTTCGAATTTACACGCTATTCGGATGAAATCGGGGAAACGTAGCTATATGGTTGCTGAGCGCCGGCCATCACGGCAGACGTGACCAATTAATTTAGGGATGTCGCTATATGCAAATGGGTTTTCGATTCGCCGCTTTGTTCGCCGTCGTCATGGTTGCTGGTTGTGCAGGTGGTACAACTACGCCGAAAGACGCAGCCGTAGTTACGGTGTCCGCATACGGTCCGGATATTTCCGGCCAGCACGAGCATGGTGTCGGGGGGCGATTGGATGTTCGAGAGTCCTCGGGAGAGGCGACACGCCTCAGCTTTCCTGCGATGGAGTTGCGTGCTTGTAACCCATCTAAAACAGAATGTTCGTTGGGCATTGGGGTGATCAAAGGCACCGCCGAAATCATCTCGCAGAACGCAACCAGCGCAATTGTGGCAATCAACCTGAACTTCCAGGTTGGACGCAGTTATTCGTTCAACGCCAAGGGCCAGCAATACAAGCAGGAGGTGCCGGCGGATGTGCAGGCTTTGCAAGCTAACCAGGTGATTGCGAAGAGGATCGAGGTGGCCTACGGGGAGGTCGTGCACCTGCCGCTGCCATATGGTGTGGAGGTTTCCGTATGTGCCCAGAAGCACCGTGCAGGCGAACTGATGCCTGATCGCAGCGTATGCCAAGGTTACTGATGGGAAATCACCATCTCAGCCTCTGTGAGGGTGGCGAGAACTGTCCAAGATAGGGTGCGACTTTGGTATGTGTGGTGCATTGGGCAGGAGCTGCTCAATGCACTGACTAGATGACTATTTGTGCAAAATCAGGTAGAGAATTGGGGTCAAAATTAACGCGGCTATTGCAATCCATACCCAAGGCGCTTTTTTCTTCTCATCGCTTGACATCGACGCAACGTAATCCCGTGTGGCATCACACCGCATGCAAATCTGTGGTTGGGTCATCAAGTCGATTTTGATGAATTCTTCCCCGTTGTTCTTCCAACGGTGGTTCGACTCTTTACATCGTTGTTTCATAAATTCCCTTGCTTCCTATTGCCGGACCTCAACATCCGCAATTATTCACGATTGCCGTCATAGCGAGCTACCGGTTTTCGCACTGACTGCTTCGCGGGCCCTGACCTCCGACCATGCAACGGTGCTGTCCTCGGTGTGGCCACAATGGTCACACTCGTACCAAACATCATCAGACGCTGGATGCGAGTCGTCCCAGTGCTGTCATGGCTTTGAAGTGACACATGGGCTCAGGCCGGCGGCTTTCATGAGCCAACATGGCAGAATCGACCCCCGCCATGATCGCTATGTACTTTTCTTCGTCTTGTTCGGTCATGAATGCATTCCTCGATTACTTTCGGCAGCGCCAGCAGAGCGGGTCTTTTTGCACGATCCTGGCGGTCTCAATTGAATCCAGTGGTGTTGTCGATTCGCTGACCGAGATGCCGCAGCCTGGGCAACGCCAAATCAAGGCGAGTCCTTTTCCTGCATCAGATGCCACCAACTCAACTCCAGCAGCGGCCAAGCCCATGTTTGCCGAATAGCTTTCGCACCCTTGGCAATTGTCACAAACAGCGCCTTGCTCGGCAGGCCAACCGCTACTGTCGATGGCTTTACCTATCAGCAGTACAACTTGGCAATGGTGACGGCTCAAGCCGCCACCTCGCAGCTCTGGAAC
This sequence comes from Pseudomonas sp. GW823-FHT02C02, assembly GCF_058797635.1. Taxonomy (NCBI): domain Bacteria; kingdom Pseudomonadati; phylum Pseudomonadota; class Gammaproteobacteria; order Pseudomonadales; family Pseudomonadaceae; genus Pseudomonas; species Pseudomonas sp. GW823-FHT02C02. Next base: position 185,802 of record NZ_JBXAJV010000014.1, read on the forward strand.
AGGAACTCAGCCCGCTCGCGACGTTTGTACTTGCCCAGGGTTTCGAGCCGGGTGCGGACGCGGTACCAGCGACCATCGAAGGTCAGGAACATAGCAAGGGAGCTTCCCATCATGTTTGGGGTGCGCCCAATTTGGATGATTTCCTGGTCGTCGATGACACCCATAGTCGTTTCCTCCGGGCAATTCCTATGCGGTTCAATTCAAGATCATAGGTGCGTTAAAGGCACCTGTCAAAGCCATTTTTGCACTCTCGCAAATAAATTAAACAACGCGAAAGTACCTGTTGAAAATTTGCAGATGGTTCTATTATTCTCGGTCGTATACGTACGTGTTATGAATCAATACGGCCTTGTCTGGTATTATTTCCAGTTAAGACCCCGCCCACTCATACGAATCACACCCGCCGACGAGGGTCATCTATGTCTGCTTTACAGAAGAAACATTCGCTGGATTTCAAAACTCAATACGGTCTCAGCTTCAACCCTCAGGACGATGAAATTTTGGTGGACTTCTTCTGCGGCGGTGGCGGGGCGGGTACCGGGCTCGAGATGGGCTTGGGTCGGCCGGTCAATGTCGCGAAGAACCACAGCCCCGACGCCATCAGCATGCACAGCGCCAATCATCCAAGTGCCGTGCACTACACAACCGACGTTTTCGAAGGTGATCCGGATACGGAGTGCGGCGGCAAGGCCGTCGGCTGGTTCCACATGTCACCGGACTGCACGCACCACAGCCAGGCCGCCGGCGGACAGCCGCGCAAACGCGAGATTCGCAACCTGTCGTGGATCGGCTTGAAGTGGGGCGGGAAGAAGCGCCCTCGAGTGATCAGCCTCGAAAACGTAAAGCAGATTTTGCAGTGGGGCCCATTGATTGCGAAGCGCGACAAGGCAACGGGGCGCGTTGTGAAACTGGGTGGCGAAGTTGCCGCACCTGGTGAGGTGGTGCCAGTGAGTCAGCAGTTCCTTATTCCGGACCCAAAACGCCGCGGCCGTACCTGGAAGCGATTCGTCGCCCTGCTCGAAGGGATGGGCTATCAGGTCGAGTGGCGTGTGATCAAGGCCTGCGACTTCGGCGCACCGACCAGCCGGGAGCGGCTGTTCATGATTGCGCGTTGCGACGGGCAGCCTATCGTGTGGCCAGAGCCGACCCACGCCAAGACTCCCTCGAAAGGCCAGCTGCCGTGGCGCACTGCCGCCGACTGCATCGACTTTAGCGACCTCGGCAAAAGCATCTTCGGGCGCAAGAAGGATCTGGCCCCGGCGACCCTGCGCCGTGTAGCCAAAGGCATGAAGAAATTCGTCATCGATAACGCCAACCCTTTCATCGTGCCGATTGCGAACTGGTCCGGCGAGACAGTTCAGTCCGGTGACGAGCCGCTGCGCACTATCACTTCATATCCGAAGGGTGGAGCCTTCAGCGTTGTCAGCCCGGTCATCGCCCCGGCCACCCACCAAGGTAGCGATCGAATCAATGATCCATTAGCGCCGATGCCGACTGTGACCTGTGCAAATCGTGGTGAACTGACGCTGATCAGTCCTACCCTGATCCAGTCCGGCTACGGCGAGCGCGAAGGCCAGCAACCTCGGGTACCGGGATTGGACAACCCGCTGGGAACAGTTGTTGCCGGCGGTGTAAAGCATGCTCTCGCCAGCGCAGTAATGGTTGGTGCTGGCGGTCCTGAGTACTCGGGCAAGCCAGTGGCCATTGATCAACCGGCGGGAACGCTGATGACCCAGAATCACCGGGCCCTTGCAGCTGCACACCTGGTGAAGTTTCGCTTCAACGATGAAGGCAAACCGCTCGACGAGCCAGTGCCAACCATTACCAGCGGTGGCAACTATAAGCGCCCGGCTGGCGCTGCCCATGCCATGGGGATTTCTTCAGTGTTCATGGCCCAGATGAACGGTGGTTTCAACACGACCGACGCCAAGGGCATTGACGAGCCAATGACCACGGTAACCAACACGGGCAGCCAGCAGCAGCTGGTCGCGGCCAGTTTGGTGCACATGCGCGGCAACTGTGATGCTCGTGATGTCGATGACCCGCTGCACACCATCAGCGCCGGTGGCCAGCACCACGGGCTTGTTTCTGCATTTTTGGAGCGTCAGTTTGGCGCCAGCGTAGGGGCTGGGGTAGAAGATCCGGCACCGACAATCACCGCCGGCGGTGGTGGTAAGAGTTCGCTGATATCGCTGAAGCTTTCCCCGGAGCACGAGGCTGGTGCGCTGCGGGTCGCCGCTTTCTTGATCAGTTATTACGGCGCCGATAACACCAGCGGCTGCGATGCCCCGGCACCGACCATCACCACCAAAGATCGACTGGCGATGGTCACGGTGATGGTGCAAGGCACGCCGTACGTGATCGTCGATATCTGCCTGCGGATGCTCAAACCAGCTGAACTGTACAAGGCCCAGGGTTTCCCCGCGGACTACAACATTACTCACGGTGCCGACGGCAAGCCATTCACCATCACAAAACAAGTGCATATGTGCGGGAACAGCGTTAGCCCGCCACCGATGGCAGCCCTCGCCCGGGCGAACGACCCTTGGCGGTCAGTCGATCGCCGATCAATAGCCGCGTAATCCACCCCTCAACTGCCGGGCTTGTCCCGGCACAGGACCCGTCATGCCCAAAGAGAACAAACTCGCCTTGAAGCGGCAGCGCTGCGAACAGGTGAACCAGGCTATTCAAATCATTGCCGCCCATGGTCGCCGGTTCTTCTACAGCGCCAGCAAGCAGACCTATGCAAGCATGGAAGTGGACGACCGCGGACGCGTCTGGTTCATCGACTACTACAGCCTCAAGCGCATCTACACACACCCGACGCCCTGGAACAAGTGGCGCGGCTTCACAAGCGGCGGCACGTTGCGCAATGTGGTTGAAGGATTCCGAGACTTCATTCTCACCGGCAAGCCGCTGAGTCCGTTTTATCTCGGGCCTGAGCGCTTCGGGGGCGAAAACATCTGGGGTTACGCCGAGGATGAAATGCAGAAGGTGCGCGAACAAGCCGGCGCCTTGCCGGTATTCCGGCAAGCCCAGGAGGCCGCATGATCATTGAACCCGAAATCGACTGCCCGGCGCTGCACCATCGGGCCCAGGGCTACCCGTTCGGTGATCGTGTCCCGCGCACAGTGCGCATGGTCAAGACCGTGACCGCAGACCCTATGCCGGGGATTGGCTTTGCCTACATCAAAGGTGAAGTGCCTACGGCGGTGATCAGTCAAACCTTCCGGGTGTGGACGAATAGCTACGGCGCTGTTTCGGCGGTTATGCCCGACGGGCAGCGGCTGGGGCTGAAACCCGGGGAGTTCGAGGTCGCCACTTGGCACGATGCCACACCGCAAAAGCCAATCTACCTATCAGGGCCCATGACCGGGTTGGCCGACCTGAACTTTCCGGCTTTCCATGCGATGGCTGCTCGCCTACGGGCAGCCGGCCATGCCGTTGTCAACCCGGCCGAACTCGACCACCCAACCAAGGACTGGAGCGACTGCTTGCGCCGCGACATCGTCGCCCTGATGGAGTGTTACACCCTGGCCACGCTATCGGGTTGGGAGCATTCGAAGGGCGCCCGTCTTGAAGTGATCATCGCCGAACGCCTTGGGATGACGGTTGTGAGTGCTCATGACCTGTTGTCGACGGAGGCGGTGTGATGACTGGCCCCATGAGTACTGAAGTTGAGCCAGCACCGAGCCTGGCCACCGGCGCAGATCTCAACGCAGCAACGTGGGCTGATTTCGTTCAGCGCCTGCGGCATGACTGTGTGGGGCTGGGTGTTCGTTCCCACGGAACCGCGGCAGCCCTGTTCACCGTCCAGGTCAAGAAGATCGATTACGGCTTTGAGGTGGACTATGCCAAAGGTCGCGTCGTCTGCCTTGAGGATCGGTCATGGTTCAGCCCCAAAGAATACTGGGCACACCTCGATCGGAATGAGAAAGCCAGCATCAACAGAAAGGCCCAAGCCCACTGTCAGTGCAAGTTCATGCGTGCGGATCAAGATGATCAATGGGAGATCCTCAGCGAGCTTGAAGACCACACCGTTACCGGCTGGAACACGCGCTGGGAGATCGTGAACAGCCATTTCACCAAGGATGCCGCCGAGGCGTTCATCCGGCGCAAGAAGCATGACTACGGTGAAATGCGCGTTTATGCGGAGTCGCAGTATCACGCCTGGGAGTTTGAAGCGATCAAGGCAGCAATCCTCGACGGTACGCTGGCTTACACGCCGGCGCCGGCGGTTATCGATGAGGCAGTGGTACCGGTGGAAATTGCAGGCGGTGGCGCTGATTCGCCAGAGCTATGACCAAGGGTTCTCCTTGTACTGTCGTGGTATTAAGCGTACGCGTTATGATTTAATGCTTCTAAAGGCATTCGGCCACAACAACCAATTTGTTAACGGAATCGAGCATGAGAGAAGGTTCAGGAATGTCATTCATCAGCCACAGCGCAGTTATCCGCGCCGTGTCTGAGGTTTTCGTAGCCATTGAAACCGTATCTGGGTTCTGGAAGAAATTTCACATGGAGAACCAGAAGAGAAAGCTCGACCCCTTTACTCCAGCCATGCGGAGTAAGGGCGAGAAGGCGCGTAACCGTCAGAAGCGTATTAAGTAGGAATATTGCTCAGATGCACCCTCAAAACTAGGAAGTGACCATGGCCACATCAGCAAAGAAAAGTAAGGCGGAGCAGTTCCAAGAGGAGATGATCCGCTGCCGCGGTATCGAGTTTGCTCGACTCGGCATGATGGTTGAGGTCAATGGTGACATGGGCACTATCGAAGGCATTAACGGCAGTGCCAATCTTGACGTTCGTTTTACCAACCAGTTGAAGCATGGCGACCATCTTCACAACTGCCACCCGACCTGGAACGTGAAGTACTTCGATGAGGAGGGGGCCACGATCGCTCATTTCGACGATTGCAAATGTGTTTTTCGTCCCGCCCAAGCAGCTGCGTAAATCGAAGGGGTTTTAACTTGCTCACTCAAAAAGATGCTGAGATCTTCAAAGGGGTCGACACAACTCATCCACCCCACCATGCCAAATTGGTGCCCGGCTGGACGGCGCCCGCGCCACCACCTGGCTATCGCCATCTGGTTGCCATTCTGACGCCAGTCACGCTGGAAGATGGCCACAAGACGCATATGTGGGTGCTTGACTACCTCGACACCGAAACTGCTACCTTCGCGTCCGAAGACCATGAATTCACGGTGGAATGGCCCTGGATTCTTGGCTACCACCCGCAACCTGGTGATTGGGATGCGATCGGAATTCCAAACCTCAACTGAGTGATCAAGGACACTTCGAAATGAATTTGACTGGACGGTTTTACGATCTGGACGACGGTGAGGACATCACGGCAGTCGTCTCGCGCAATGATGGAAACGAGATCGCGTTTGACCTGTCGCACTCCGATGGCTATCGCTACACGGTAGCTCTCAAGCGGCATCAGGGGTCCCTCTTCAAAGGTACCGCGACCTCGCAACCAGCGGGTGACGTCGCAGAGCTATCTTGCCGCGTATACGAGGACGCCACCGAGGGCATCACCTTGATTGTAGGGGCGGGCTGGCGTTACCCGGGCAGCACTCACAATTGTCGTTGGCAGGTTGAACTTCAAGTCGATTGATTGCGTGTTTGCGCTCACTCGAAAAACTTTGCACTTAACCGGAAAAACTTTTCCACTTCGACGAAGTAATTGGCTTTCCCCATCTGTACTTCGCGAGGCTCACGACAGCTGCGAGAGAGGTCAATGCCGATACTGCGTCGAGAAGAGAGTTGGAGAGACAAACCGTGACACTTCCACAGTTGATGTCGAAAGCCAGGAAATTTCTCGGGGTGCTCGCATTCTGGAGCGTGTGGTACCTCTGCGTGTTTGGTTACCCGACCGAACTCAACATGTTGTTGGGGGTTACGAGCGTCCTGTCCGCCGGTGATCAGCTGAATGGTCCCAACGACATGACCATGCTGATTCGTATGGTGCTTGGTCTGGTGCTGGGCGTAGCGGCGGTCATCCTGGTGTTGAAGGGGCTTGGCAAACTTTTTCCGAGTTCTGTTCTGGCCACAGAATCGCTGAGCAAGAACGAGCCAATAAAGCAGCTAAAGTAAATCTGTCTCGGCTACACCAGCCGGCTCGATCCATCAAGGGGCGAACAGATGAAGGGGCGGCTATCTCTTGTCGGCGGATCTGCATTTCTGATCTTGTTCGGAATCGCAGCACAGACCTGGGCGCTTGTGCCGGAGGTCACCATCCAGGCCGATCGAGGTGGCTACCCCATCATCTATGGCAAGACCAATATGCCGGACGGAACCCTTCTCACCGTAACGCTCAGAATTCCCGGCCAGTACGGTGGCATGCAGAACGTCGAGGTGGTGAATGGCCGGTTTGCGTCTACACGGTTTAGCGTCGACGGAGAGCGCCCCTTGCCGTCTGGTAAGGCAAGCGTGGAGGTTTCCTCGCATTTACCTCAGCTCCAGAGCCAAGAGGTGAGGGCGGTTATTGGCCAGCGTGGCGAAAACCTCGAAGGCCCCCTTGTTTACTCACTCCCCGGCATCGGTGGGCGGATGATCAAGACCACAAGCACCCTACAGGTACCCTAACGTGGCCACCGCGGGCCATCCCGGAGTAGAAGGACAGCACCTATGGAAGAAGCGTTGAGGCAATTCAGAGACAAGATCAGGATCGCCACCGGCCGGGAGGTGTTGCCCAGGGAAATATCGGCCTTTACTGAACAGGTGGCGGTGGCTGCTGCACACCACCAGCCAGGCGCCGTGCAATTTGGCCTCTGTGATTTCCAGACATTGAGTGGCCGGGCCGAAACCATCGAAGTTCCGCTGAGGTGAGACCCCAATGTCTCAGAAAAAAGAAGGCAAAGACGAACTGGCGGATGCATATGCGACAGTTCCGAAACACCTGGAAGGCCTTGTCGATGCGGCATTCAGGATGGTCGAGGAAGGACAAGACCCGACCGATGTTTTGAAGATGGTCAGCTACGGTTTGGAAAAAAGACGCCTGACTACTGAGCAGTAGCAAGACGTTTCCTCAGGCTGATGCGCACCCGGGCCCCCAACCACAAACTGCAAAGAGCAACTTCCCTGTATTCGTTTCGATCGTATAGTATGCGTACGCGTTAGGAATCAACATTTGCGAAGCCGTGCGCGATCAACTGACAGGTAAAAAATGAAACCGATTCCAATTCTCGCCGGTGCCGTTGCGGTGCTGGTGTGTGTCATCGCAGGCAATCACCTTGCTCATGACTTTGAGCCCGCTTCCGTGGAGGAGATCCAGGCGGCGATCGCTGGCGGTTCGCCGTGCGTGAAACAAATGCTCACCGATGCTAACCGCATGTCACGCGAGATTTCGCGAAGAGACATTGGATCGGTTCAAGATCGTTGCGTGAAGATTGATCTTCAGTCAGCAGCATTTGACACAGCCAAGCGTTGACCGCCCGGCCGTCGCCGAACAACCCCACTTTTTACACATGCATCAACGAGCCCGGTGACGTCAAAGCCCGAACCTTTGCGGAGGAGGGCACCGATAGAGGTAGACCAATGAAGCAATCGATTCAAGTTCTGCGCAGCATAGCCATGACACTAGGCAATCCAATTGGCAATTTCGGCGTCCCCTATATGGTTTCGCTTCTGGTGGTCGGGTTAACGCTCAAGCAGTTCAAAGAGGACATGCCCGGCCTGCTAGTATTTTCAGTCTTTGTTGTCGGTTCTCTCATATTGGCCCTCGTGCTGATGTATTTTTACTTGGTGATCAACGGCAAGCGAATTCTCGGCGCGATTGAGAAAGACTATGGTCCTCGGACTAGCCAGGGGGTCTACAAGGCTTTCGCTGAGACTAAAGAAGTGGAGAGCCTGGGCCTCGACATACCGGGTCTTGCCAATGCTTACGGCGAGGACAAATGACACATGCACGAGCACCCCGTGGATCCCGCTCACAAACCCATCGTAGTAAAAAATATCCTGATCGGAGTTGGTTGCGCACTTGCGGTTGCCGGTTCCGGAGCTCTTTACCAGCTACACGGATTGACGCCTAAGGTCGTATCGTTCGTGATTGGGTACTGGGGGCTCCTACCGTTTGTGTACCACTTCACTGGGCACGGTTTCGGGTTCAAGAAAAAGCCCCCGGATCAGGTCCAGATTGAGTGCCCCCCGAATAACGAGTAACCCTCGATTCTTTCGTTTTACCTCCCCTCTGACCAGGTGAAGCATTCGACGGCCCCACTGCCCGGGCCTTCGGATGCGCGATCGCGGGGAATCCCCTCGCAAAATAAGACCTCTCTTTCCCCCGACACTTCCGCCTTCTCGATTCGGTATCTCTCCAGGTGATACCACGACATTTAAAAAGGCCGTCACTTGGCCTTCACAAAATATACGTGCGTGTTATGCTTCGCGAAAATTCCCCGCCGATGATTTCGGTTGGCAGGGAACCCTTCTATCGACAACCAGATGACAACAGGAACCTTCAATGGCCTTAGAAGAGTCGATTACAGATCGCCCAGTGGCGCACGTGGGCTCGCAGGGTGTGTCGGCTGCTGTAACGGCCGCTTCGCTTAAAGCAACGGTTCTTCCTGAACTGTTCGCTAACACCTCGCGCATAAGTTCTGGAGCCTTGCTAACTGTTACATGTGTTTTATCTTCCATAAATCAGTCACTTACCTAATTTAACTTCTTTTAAGTTTTTTTCGCGCGTAACGAGTGATTGATTGCCAATCTGCACAATTTCAATTCCATAGTAACCTCTCATTTTGAGCTCGTCTGAAGTGGAGGCTAGGCCATGACGGCCATTTATGTTTGGGGGTAGTGCACCCCAAGTGCCGGTTATGTCGCGATGACTCGTGGATCGAAATCCCTCACTATCATTGGGGCGTGCGGACACCTGCCAGCAAAATAATCTTACGTAATGACAGGGGCACACTCGTCAAGCTTTCCATGGACATCTTCTTCAGCGCCCTAAATACAACTGTTTCAGTCGTATTGAGGATGTCCATGCCCTATAGAGGAATATATGGACAAAAAATCAGTTTGATGTCCATGGAGCTCGTTCCTATTTCGCAAACCGCTGGTCCAAGCATTGACGCCTGAAACCAGCAAAGTACGACAGCGCTCTGAAAACCATGGAACTATGTAGAGCCCATACTCAGTTATGTACTTTGGGCTTCTGCAAGGCCGAGCATTGCGTCCTTAATATTCTTTTTGCTCTGTATAATCCATTTTGCCCAAGACAAAATCTCTCTACCGCTACGCAGTGCTGATGCTTCCCCCCAGTTTAATACGTATTTGGTCGTGAGAAGCGCACCCAAATCCTTTGCATGAATATTTGGCGTAGTTTTAATTATTTTGTCCACTTCCAACATTATTGGCTCGGAGGAAGCTATAGATAGAACAGCATCAAAATGTGAGGCGTATTTTGCGGCTTTTCCGTTGTTCAAGCTAAAGCTAGTAGTATCTTGTGCCGCTAGTTCAAATCTAGCTAGGATGCGTAAAGCGTTAACATAGCCAGCCGGATATTTATCAGCTTTCTTGATGCTCTTATTAGCTTCAAGCCATTTTAAGCACTCAATTGTTACAAGAGGTGAGGCAAGCGGAGAGAAAATTTTGGTGGATCGGCGTCTTCTGGATGTTTTAATGCCGTCTTTAAGAACTCCGCCTTGGTCTCGATATATCCAGCCATTTAAAGAGCTAACAAGGAAGCCACAGAGTTCAAGCCATTTGCATATCCTCAGCGTGTACACATGCCAGGTTTTTTCGGCATAGGTGCTGTTAGGAAAAATTTCTTGAAGAATAGCAATTGCATCGCTGAGCGTCATTATCGAATTTGATGTGCGATCCTGGATTGCAAGCGTGAATGCATGTTTTTTGAATTTTTCTCTAACGGCTTGAAGTATCGCTACTTCATCGCCTTGGACTAGGCCTGGATTTAGCTGGTAGGTTCCGCCTTCTCGCGTGGCCACACCAAACATATTAATATCTGTGCCTGTGTTTTGAATTGAGCCTTCTGTCAATCCCGAAATTGTCACGAGGTCGTGCGTGGAAAGTGGTTTGTTTGCTTGCAGCAGTTTGGCGACTTTTATTACGGACGCCGGTTCTGTTGATGGTAGATAGCGTAACGGGATTACAGGAACCTTTTGTGTTAGCAGATACTCTCGGAAGATATCCCAGTATACGTTTAATCTGTCACCACTTTTAATTACAAGTCTGCGATGCATCAGAGAATCTAATGCTTCAGCGCTTGAAGACTCTATTACCTCAAACCAGTCTACCGGAGCCCTTTGCGCGACTATATTCAGGCATGTACGATCTGCTTTGCTAAGTTGATTTAGATCAGTGTCAAACAAACTTGCAATGTCCAATTTGTTTGCTAAAAGTTTTTCTTGGTCAGCGCCAGACTGAATTTTTTCATAAATATGTATGCATAATTTTTTCAATAGCCATGGGTAACCTTGGCTACTCACAATTAAGTTGTGTCTCAAATCGTTTTGAAGTTTCTGTCCGAGTTCTTTTTCAAAAATATTAATTGCGGCGTTAGATTCACTATCAGAAAATGGTGAAAGCTTTCTGGTAACTCTATAGTCTGATAGTTGATGCCAAAAAAAGTAAGCCGGATGGTCACCCTGGGTGGTGCTGTCACTTTTCCAAGCAAATCCTAAGCACAGGCAGCTACATACGCTCGCCGCGTTGAGTAGTAATGATTTGGCTCTATTGAAAACTTCAAAAAGCTCTGGTTTCGAATATAGTTCTTCGAACTGATCGAAAATTAGAACAATTAATTTTTTTTGCGCGGCGACACTAGCTAAGTAGTTTTTTAATGATGTTGAGTTTAGCGGGTTGCTTACGTCAGAAACGACGAGTTCAATCGACGCGTCGCCATAGCCTTGAGTTTGTGCCGCAGATAGACATTTTAGCAGTGCTGAATAAATATAGGATGGACCTGTGGCTGCTCGGACGTCCACAGGGAATATGAAGTATTTGTTCCTATTCTGGACATTCCTCGACTTGTCAGAAAGCTTCGCTACCAGTGAGCTTTTGCCCATGCCGGAGTCTCCGGTGAGAGCAAATATTCTTGTTGTAGTCGACTGGGAGAGCACCAGCTTGAAAAAATCAAAAACAAAATTTATATCTTTAGCGCGTCCTACAAAGTCTTGAGGTCTAGCGGGGCGATAATCGCTCCACTCAACGCCTGTTTGTACTTGAGCTACCTCTCCAACATCTTCAGCTACTGGTAGAATCGGCTTGACTGTGCTGGCAGTTTGAGCTTCAAATTCCAGTGATCCAAGCGATGTGTCAGTTCCCAATAAGTTCGCTATCAATTTAGAGTCTGTTACTGGCTCGTTGTTAGAGGCGTAGTAGAAAATAACTTTATTAGGGATGCCCCCTGCCAGGATTGTTACAGCCCATAGATTCCCATAGGGGGTGACTAACAACACCCAGCCACCTAAAAGATTCTGGCTGTTGCAATAATCAAGTGCTTTTGGCTGTGGAGGTTCTTTAATCACATTTGCAGCTATTAATGCATTTATTACATCTTTAGGCTCATAAAAGCTTAGGGTCGTGGCTTGAGCGGTGGGTTTGTTTTGCCATGTCTCCATAAAGCCTTTGGCTTCTTTGCCATATTCAGCGGTGCTGACTAACCATGCTTCTGAGTACTCCATCAAAGCTCGTGTGCCGGCTAGATTTTTAAGTATATTCGCGTCTATAGGCTTATCCCTGTATGCCTTACACTCTACGTAAATTTCCTTTCCGCTTATTTTGTGTTTGCAGAGGAGGTCAAGCTCGACTGCCGTGAAACGAATTTCATTTATAACTTCATATGATTGGGCAGATAAGAGTTGTGCCGTCAACTTTTCCAGCAGATCGCCTTTCTCTTTAGTTGAGGCCGAGCTTGGCAGGGCGACTTCAATTTTAATATCCATTTTTTAGAAACGCTCTCTTGGCAGTAATCGTTTTTTAGGCACAATATGATTCATACTACTCCTCAAGCATGGCGCAACGCTACTACGCGGCACACTAGAAGGCTATCTTGATATCGCTGCTAAAAGGTTGCGCGTTTTGACGCCAAGAGTAGAAATCCACACCGAGGCTCTTTTGCGAGAAAACCGAATCGATCCCCTGTCGTGAACACGATGCTGCTGAATTTAGCCTGCTCTTAGGCAAACTCTATCCTGCGTCTAGCGGACATCGTGATTATTTTTCTTTTTGCGTTATTGGCAGGCACGAAGTGGCGATTAAACAAACCAATAGACACCCGCACATAACACCGAGTAATGCCGATGCTCCGAAGCGTTCCAAAACAAAAGCTGCGGCAATGGGGCCGCAGGCTTGGGCAACAAGGACGGGCCTTGCGAGCAGTCCCATTCGTGCGCCATATCCTTGAGGTCCAAACAGTGCCAATGGAAGAGTGCCGCGAGCAATGGTAAGGATGCCGTTACCTGCTCCGTAAAGTGCAATCGCCGCGAAGGCCAGCCAAGGCAGGCCTGAGATCAGCAGTCCAAGTCCTATCAAACAAAGCAACACACCAGCTCGTGCGGACCAAGTTGGGTGGAGGTTTCTGCCTATGGAAAACTCTGCCACCCGTGCCACGACTTGCGAAGGGCCAATTACCATGCCGACGGCCAAGGCCACAGCAGTCGCAATCCCCAGCTGATTAAGGACATTGAGCAGGTGCACTGAGATGCCTGATACCACCAGCGCCAGAATCGTCAGCATCGCGCCAATCAGCAAGAACAGATGGTTGGTAGTGTCGGGGCGAAGCTCTGATGCATTGGGCGCTTCTGTAATGACGGGGTGAGGCGGTTGTTTTGTGCTTCCGGGAATCAACAGGGCATGAATAGGGAATCCTATTAGCAAGTGAACAGTTGCGATGACAAAGCAGGCGCTTCGCCAACCGATCCAACTCTCCAGTCCCGCTATCACCGGCCAGCCTATGGTGCTGGCGAACCCACCTAACAGGGTCAGCCCGGTAATTGACGTTCGAGCCCCCTCGCCGAAAAGACGTCCTAGGGTTGAGAAGGCTGCGTCGTATAAACCCGCTGCCATGGCAACGCCGATCAGGGTCCAGGCGAGATAGTAATTGGCAGTGTTGTCCGCCAGCCCCATCAGTAGCATGCCGAGAGCCAGCAGCAGTGAACTGGCGGCTAGGACAGAGCGTCCGCCATGACGATCAATCTTACGACCAACTGCCGGCGAGGCAGCTCCGGCTACCAGCAATCCCCAAGACAGGCCGCCCACTACGCTGGTAATGGACCACCCCGTCTCTTTGGCTATCGGAGACGCAAGCACAGCAGGCAAGTAATAGGTCGTCCCCCAGGCAAGAATCTGAGTGAAACCCATGGCCCATACGAGCCTGGAGCGATTGATCGGGGGATGAATCTGCTCTGGAAGTGTCACGACCGGCGCACTCGTCTTTTAGTTGTCAGTAACAACAAGCTAGCGTCTTCGTCTGGCTACCGTCAACCAGAGATCGGTGTTGACGATTCCGAGATACCGGGATTACTGTTGCAGCTAACAACTAAATTGTGACGGGTATGACGAAGGGTAAAAACGATCAGCTGACTCAGGATTCCGAGGACTTGTACGAGGCGTTGAACCAGCTGGTTCGCGTCCATCAGTTCCGTGATCGAGATCGGATCTGCTGTTACGACGTGTCTGTAACCCAGTGCTATGCCGTCGAAACACTGGTCAAAAGGGGCGCGCTACGCCTTCAGGTCTTGGCGGAAGAAATGTTCTTGGACAAGAGCACGGCGAGTCGAGTGATCGATACCCTGGAGCGCAAAGGGTATGTGTCCCGCGTTGAAGATAATGAAGATCGGCGTGCGGTGCGAATTCAGGCAACGGATGCTGGACGTGAGCTATACGCGAAAATCAGAGCTGATCTGATTGCTGAGGAGCGAGCGATGATTGAGAACCTGTCGGCTGAAGCTAGGCAGGGAGCGCTGAGTTTGCTCAGGCAGATTACGCGGGCCACGGAGATTCGCTGCGGGCTCGTGAGTGAGTGCTGCCCAGCCGTGAAGAGCAAGGATTGAAAGGGAAAAACGCCCTTTTTTTGTGAATAATGTTGTTACTACCAACGTAATAGGGCTCCAACAATGCGAGTTCGTTTAGCTGAACCGAAAGACACTGTTTCAATAGCTGCCATCTACAACCAGGGGATCGAGGAGCGTAGCTCTACGTTTGAAACGACTCCTCGAAGCCCGGCAGACATGCTTGATCGCATCAACTCAATGGAGCGTTATCCAGTATTGGTCATGATCGATAAAACGGATCAGGTTGTTGGATGGGCAGGACTCAGTAGCTATCGCGCTCGTGCCTGTTACGACGGCATTGCGGATTTTTCCATTTACCTGGACCGCAGTGTTCGCGGCCAGGGGCTCGGCAAGCAGTTACTTCAGTCACTGCTGACAGAAGCCGAAGCTCGCGGATTCTGGAAAGTCCTTTCACGTATTTTTACCTTCAATCACGCCAGCCTCGCATTGTGCGAAGCCTCCGGTTTCCGCCAAGTGGGGGTGTATGAAAAACACGCCTGCCTGGAAGGGCGTTGGCTCGACTGCGCGATTGTCGAGCTCCTGTTTCCGATCAATCAGCCAGCCTGAAGAAGGAATCGATCATGGAAAACAATCATCTTCCCGTGGCCATCATTGGAGCAGGCCCAGTGGGTCTCGCCGCAGCTGCCCATTTGCTGGCCAGAGGTATCACTCCGCTGATTCTGGAAGCTGGTCCGAAAGCTGGGTCCAGTATTGAAGAATGGGCGCATGTGAAGATGTTCTCTCCATGGCAGTTCAACGTGGACAAGGAGGCGGCCAAACTTCTGCTGGTCGATGGTTGGACTCCACCGCCGGAGAACGAGTATCCAACAGGTCGTGAACTGCTGGACCAGTTTGTTCGACCTCTCGCGGACCTCGAACAGATCAAGCGTCACTTGCAGCTCAATACCCGTGTTCTAGCGGCCACTCGCGTCGGGCAGGATGTGATGAAGACCCAGGGCAGATCGGCAGCTCCTTTTTTACTGCGTGTCGTAGGGCCAACGGGTGAACAGGATGTGCTGGCCAGTGCTGTCATTGATGCCTCGGGCACTTACCTGACACCGAACTGGATGGGTGCCCATGGCATCCCTGCATTGGGCGAGATCGAGCATGCAGCGCACATTGCGTACGGCATTCCGGATGTACTGGGCCGTGCCCGGAATCGCTATGCCAACAAAAGAGTGCTGGTAGTGGGGGGTGGTCACTCCGCGTTTAACGCCCTCCAGGATCTGGTGCGTCTAATTCAGGAGGCACCGCATACCAAAGCGCTATGGGCGATCCGGGGTAATTCTCTTGAGCGCATTCTGGGTGGTGGTGCGAATGATCAATTGGAAGAGCGCGGAAAGCTCGGCCTGAAAATTCGTCGGTTGCTGAATGATGGCGTGATCGAGTTGTTCAAAAACGTCGCTATCGATCAGGTTGTAGGCAATGGCCAAGGGTTGGTCGTGAAGGCGGGAGAGCAGGTACTTCCACCTGTGGACGAGCTCATTGTGGCGACTGGATTCCGCCCAGACATACGGCTGCTAGCCGAGCTACGTATCGCGCTTGATCACGCGACCCAAAGCGCCGTGTTGCTCGCTCCAATGATTGATCCCAATGAGCACAGTTGCGGTACGGTCAGGCCCCACGGTGCGGTAGAACTAGCCCATCCTGAGGAAGGTTTGTTCATTGTGGGGATGAAGAGCTATGGCCGGGCGCCTACGTTCTTGTTGATGACAGGGTATGAGCAGGTACGGTCTGTCGTCGCGGCATTGGCGGGTGATTGGGATGCAGCGAAGAGGGTTGAACTGGTTCTCCCGGAGACTGGCATATGCAACTCGGATTTCGATGAAGTCGATGACCGTTTTAAGGCTTCGACCAGTCAGGCGTCTTGTTGCGGTGCTGGCGGCGCAATCCCTGAGGTTGCACCTCGTACCTCTCCAGGTTGTTGCAAAGGCTAGTACCAACAACCGATATCCGCCCCTGCGATAGGGGCGGATCAAATCTCACTGTTTTACTTTTTAAGCGTGCTCAGATAGTCCTTGAGCGCCTTCTCGTCACCCGACTTAACGGTCATCCCGTCTGGGCCGGTGCCGATTTCCGTGTATTGCTTGGCCGGTTCGCCGTGTGCCTTGAATTCTTTCAGTTGTTCAGAGCCTTCACGAAAGACCCAAAGGCGTCCGTCTTCTACTTTGGTAAAGAAACCTGGCTTGTCGTACTGGCTCGCGAAGCTAACGCTCGCAAACAAGCTGGTCAGCAAGGCGGCGGTGATCGTCAGTTTTTTCATTTTCCTGGCTCCTGATTGGTTGGATCGGAGCAGAGGCTATCCCCTGACGGATGACAAACTTATTACAGTATTCGCATATACATTTTTCCAAATGTTTCTGAAGCGTTCCGCTGAGTGAATATCCTACGCCCCCTATATTACGGGCTTGTAGGTGAGTCCGTTAGCCAGGAGCTGGTCTTTTCCAAATTACTCCGTCGCAGGGTCTTTACCTTGCATGCGAAAAAACATATATTCGTTTAACCGTATATCAGCTGAGATTGCACAATGACCAGCAAAGCCCGTGTTCTGTTCGTTTGTACCGCCAACGCTGCCCGCTCACAGTTGGCCCAAGCGCTGCTGAGGCATACCGATTCGGAGCATTTCGAGGCGTTCAGCGCCGGCACTGTCCCAACTCAGGTCGATCCGCGCACCTTTGACGCACTTTCCCACCTTGGGGTGAATACCGAAGGATTGCGTAGTAAGTCGATCGAAGAATTCCGAGGTGAGCGTTTCGATTACGTCATCACCTTGTGCGATAAAGCCGCAGCGGAATGCCAGTCGCTACCTGGAGCCGGCGAGGCATTGGCCTGGAATTTTGAAGATCCGGCCACCAGCACTAAACCCGATGCATTCCGTCACACCCTTCACGAAATTCATGAGCGCATCAAGATGTTCGTCTTGGTGAAAAGCAAACGCTGAGAATCGATATGGCTGACCATCTGACACCGACCACTGTATTCAAATGCCTGGCTGACGACACCCGTGTCCGCACGATGCTGCTCATCACCCGTGAAGGAGAGCTATGTGTTTGCGAGCTGACCTGCGCGTTGAACGAGAGTCAGCCAAAAATCTCCAGGCACCTGGCGCAGTTGCGCACTTGCGGTTTGCTGTCGGACCGTCGGCAAGGCCAATGGGTTTATTACCGACTGCACCCGAATCTCCCTAATTGGGTTCATCAAGTGCTGACCACTACGCTCGAAAGCAACAAGCACTGGTTAAGCCCTGATGCCAAACGCCTTGATGAAATGGGTGACCGTCCTGAACGGGCAGCCGTGTGCTGTGAAAGCAAAATCGCCTGATTCCGCCTTCGACTACGAGACCGCTCGATGAAAATCCTGTTTCTCTGCACTGCTAATAGCTGCCGCAGCATCCTCTGTGAAGCGATCTTCAATCACTTGGCACCGGAAGGCATGAAAGCCTACAGCGCGGGCAGTCAGCCCAAAGGTGAAGTGCATCCGCTGAGCCTCAAAACATTGGGGAATTCTGGTATTTCGACGTTCGGGCTGTCCAGTAAGTCCAGCGATGTCCATGTGAACCTGGCTCCTGATTTCGTCATCACGGTATGTGACAAGGCTGCCGGTGAGGCCTGTCCGGTATTTTTCGGGCCAGCTACCAAGGCGCACTGGGGGCTGGCCGACCCTTCGGAATACCAAGGGACGCAAGAAGAGATCGAGGCGGCTTTTGAAGCCACCTTGGAGCAGATCAAAACCCGTATCCAAGCCTTCCTGGCTTTACCGCTTTCCCAACTGAGTGCCGAACAGCTCAAGGCAGAGCTGGCCCTGATTGGCACGCTGTAACCACAGGAGCAATGATCATGATTAAAAGCCGCCTTTCATTTCTGGACCGTTACCTGACGCTGTGGATTTTTCTCGCCATGGCCTTGGGCATCGGTTTGGGAAGCCTGTTCGAAGGCTGGCCACAGTGGCTCAACAGTCTTTCTGTGGGCACAACCAACATCCCTATCGCTATCGGTTTAATCGTGATGATGTATCCGCCTCTGGCCAAGGTTCGCTATGAGGAACTACCGGAGGTCTTCAAGGACAAACGCATCCTCGTTTTGTCTTTGGTCCAGAACTGGGTCATCGGCCCGGTGTTGATGTTCGCACTGGCGATCATCTTCTTGCGGGACCAGCCGGAATACATGACGGGTCTGATCCTGATCGGCTTGGCTCGCTGCATCGCGATGGTGCTGGTCTGGAATCAGATTGCGGGTGGCAACAATCAGTACGTCGCCGGGCTGGTGGCGTTCAACAGCATCTTCCAGATCCTGTTTTTCAGTCTGTATGCCTGGGTCTTCCTTGGGCTGTTGCCGCCGCTGTTCGGGCTGGAAAGCAGTGTGATCGAGACCAGCTTTGTCAGCATTGCCGAGTCGGTCCTGATCTACCTGGGTCTGCCGTTCCTGGCGGGCTTCCTGACCCGCAAGATTCTCATCGCCCGTAAAGGCGAAGCGTGGTTCCAGGAGCGCTTCATTCCAAAGATCAGCCCGCTGACGCTGGTGGCGCTGCTGTTGACCATCGTGGCCATGTTCAGCCTCAAGGGTGACGTGGTGCTGCAATTGCCGCTGGATGTGTTGCGTATCGCGATCCCCCTGACCATTTATTTCGTGGTGATGTTCTTCATCAGTTTCTGGATGGGCAAATTGCTCAAAGCTGACTATCCACGCACCACGGCGCTGGCCTTTACCGCCGCGAGCAACAACTTCGAACTGGCGATTGCCGTGGCCATTGCCACCTTCGGCCTGGCTTCCCCGGTCGCTTTCGCCACGGTGATTGGTCCGCTGGTGGAAGTGCCGGTACTGATTTCTCTGGTCGGTGCTGCTCTCTGGTTGAAACGCCGCTGGTTCGATGAATCCAAGAGCGCCGTTGCGCAGGACAAAGACTATGTTTGATGACCCTATCCCCCAGCTCGATACCGGACTGGTTGACCTCCCATCGGCAGACAAACTCGGTATTGAAAAGACCTCTATCCATAAGCCGCGCATTTTGCTGCTGTACGGATCAACCCGTGAGCGTTCCTTCAGCCGCCTGTTGGTAGAAGAAGCCGCTCGGCTGCTGGAGCACTTCGGCGCCGAGGCGCGGATTTTCAATCCGTCCGGTTTGCCGCTGCCAGATGACGCCCCCGACGATCATCCTCGAGTGAAGGAATTGCGCGAGCTGATGCTGTGGTCCGAGGGGCAGGTCTGGTGTTCTCCAGAACGTCACGGTTCCATGAGCGCGGTCTTCAAAGCTCAGATCGACTGGGTGCCACTGGCCATGGGCGCGGTACGCCCGACCCAAGGCAAAACCCTTGCCGTCATGCAGGTGTGCGGTGGCTCGCAGTCGTTCAACGTGGTCAATCAGCTGCGAGTGTTGGGACGTTGGATGCGCATGTTCACCATCCCCAACCAATCCTCCGTGCCGAAGGCCTATATGGAATTCGACGATAGCGGCCGGATGAAACCTTCTCCGTTCTACGACCGTGTCGTTGATGTAATGGAAGAGTTGGTGAAATTCACGCTGCTGCTTCGCGACCGTCAGGACTATCTGGTCGATCGTTATTCCGAGCGCAAGGAGTCGGCGGAAGAACTCATGAAACGTGTCAATCAGCGCTCCATCTGAGGATTTTTCACCGTGCAACAACACCCATACTCCGTACTTCCCTTGGCACAGTTCAATGGCCAATTGATCTTCACCCCGTGCCCAGGCACGAAGGGCACCCGACCGTTCGAGGCGCTGCAAACCCTCAAGGATGCGGGGGCATCGGCGTTGCTGACGCTAATGCCGACCGAGGAGCTGCTTCAGAACGAGGTCGATCTGCTGCCCGAAGAGTGCCAAATGCTCGGCATCGAGTGGTTTCACCTGCCAGTTGAAGACGATCAAGCGCCTGGCGACGCTTTCAAAGCCGCCTGGGAGCAGCACCATCCGCGTCTCAAGCAATTGCTGACCGAAGGTAAAACCATCGCCATCCATTGCAAAGGCGGCTCGGGCCGTACCGGTTTGATCGCGGCTCAACTGTTGATCGAGAGCGGTGTGCCCTTCAGCGATGCCATCCGCGATGTTCAGTCGTTGCGTCCACGCGCCATTCAGCATCCCGCCCATATCGAATACATCGGCCAGTTCGACACCCAGTCGAATGCCCACTGACAGCAGATACAGAGCACAACAATATGACTATCAAAGTTGGTATCAATGGTTTTGGTCGGATCGGTCGCCTCGCGCTACGAGCAGCCTGGAGCTGGCCAGAATTTGAGTTCGTTCAGATCAACGATCCGGCAGGCGACGCAGTAACCCATGCGCACCTGATCAACTTCGACTCCGTGCATGGTCGTTGGCACAACGAAGCCAGCGCTGAAGGCGATCAGGTGGTGATTGGCGGCAAGCGCATCAAGGTCACCGCGAACAAAGCGATTGCGGACACCGACTGGTCGGGTTGCGATCTGGTGATCGAGGCCAGCGGCAAGATGAAAACCGTGGCGGTGTTGCAGGCTTACCTCGACCAAGGCGTGAAGCGTGTGGTGGTCTGCGCTCCGGTCAAGGAAAAAGGCGCGCTGAACGTCGTCATGGGCGTCAATCATCAGCTGTTCAATGCGGCGGAACATCGCATCGTCACCGCCGCTTCGTGCACCACCAACTGTCTGGCGCCCGTGGTGAAAGTCATCCACGAGAAGCTGGGCATTCGTCACGGCTCGATCACTACCATCCACGACCTGACTAACACCCAAAGCATTCTCGATCAGCCACACAAGGATCTGCGCCGTGCGCGTGCTTCCGGCATGAGCCTGATTCCGACCAGCACCGGCTCTGCCACGGCCATTGCCGAAATTTTCCCGGAGCTACGTGGACGCCTGAATGGTCATGCCGTACGCGTGCCGCTGGCCAACGCTTCGCTGACCGACTGTGTCTTTGAAGTTGAGCGAGCCACAACGGTCGAAGAGGTGAACCAACTGCTCAAGGACGCTTCCGAGAACGAGCTGAAAGACATCCTCGGTTTCGAGGAGCGTCCACTGGTGTCCATCGACTACCGTACCGACCCTCGTTCATCGATCATCGATGCGCTGTCGACCATGGTCATCAACGGCACCCAGGTCAAACTCTATGCCTGGTACGACAACGAATGGGGCTATGCCAACCGTACCGTTGAGCTGGCCAAAATGGTCGGTCTGGCAGTCTAAGGAGCGGTCATGAAAGCGTTGTCAGCCCTCGCTCCGGAAGTGCGGCAGTACCTGCTCGTGACGGGCAACTACTGGGCCTTCACCCTCACCGACGGCGCCTTGCGCATGTTGGTGGTGCTGCACTTTCACGCGTTGGGCTACAGCCCACTTCAAATCGCCGCGTTGTTTCTGTTCTATGAGCTTTTTGGCGTGATCACCAACCTGGTGGGTGGCTATCTCGGCGCCCGACTGGGGCTGAACCGAACCATGAACATCGGGCTGGGCATCCAGGTCGCGGCGCTGCTGATGCTGACCGTTCCTGTGGCTTGGCTAACCATTCCATGGGTGATGGGCGCACAGGCGTTGTCGGGGATTGCCAAAGACCTGAACAAGATGAGTGCCAAAAGCTCCATCAAGCTTCTGGTTCCTGATGGGCAGCAGGGCAAGCTCTACCAGTGGGTGGCGATCCTCACCGGCTCGAAGAACGCACTCAAGGGAGTCGGCTTCTTTCTCGGCGGAGCCTTGCTGGCATTGATCGGCTTCAAAGGTGCATTGCTGGCCATGGCGGGTGTTCTGGCGCTGATCTGGATCAGCAGCTTGATACTGCTGAAGAAGGACCTGGGCAAAGCGAAAGCCAAGCCCAAGTTTCGCGACATTCTGTCCAAGAGCAAGGCGATCAATATCCTCTCGGCGGCGCGGATGTTCCTGTTCGGTGCCCGCGATGTCTGGTTTGTGGTGGCCTTGCCGGTGTACCTGAGCAGCGTGTTCGGCTGGGACTTCTGGCAGGTTGGCGGCTTCCTTGCGGCTTGGGTGATTGGCTACGGCATCGTGCAATCCTTCGCGCCCAACATCACCGGCAAGAAACGTGGGCACGTACCGGATGGTCGTGCGGCATTTTTGTGGGCACTAGCACTGGCAGGGTTGCCCGCGGCCATTGCTCTTGGGCTGAGCACCGGGTGGTCACAACAGGTGGTGTTGCTCGGCGGACTGATGGTCTTTGGCGCGCTATTCGCGGTGAATTCGTCGCTGCACAGCTACCTGATCGTGTCCTACGCCAAGGAAGATGGCGTGTCGCTGGATGTGGGTTTTTATTACATGTCCAACGCCATGGGACGGCTGATCGGCACGGTGCTGTCCGGCTGGGTTTATCAGGTGTATGGGCTGGAAGCATGCTTGTGGATATCGAGCGCCTTTGTGCTGCTCGCAGCACTGATTTCTATCGCCTTACCTAGGCATGCCGAGGCGATATGAATCCGTCAGACAGGACGGAGTGAACCTCTTCGCGCTACGTGCGTGTGGAGGAATTGGCAGAGCCTGAATCAGCACATGTCGGAGGCACGCCATGAGTAAATCAATCAGCATCCCCACACTGTCCTTTGTGGTGATTACAGCGTTGGCATTGACCGCTTGTGATCAAGGTGAGACACCTGCCAAGCATCCGTCCGGTATGGACAAGACGATTGAGGGGACATGGTTTATAGGTGAGTGGCGCAATAACCAGAGGGATGCTTTGGCGCTACCGTCGTTTCGGCTTTCCGCCGACAGTCTGCAATGGGGTGATTGTACGGCGGAGTTTGGCAGCCTGATTAGCCGCGACGAAAAGCGAGCATCCCTGGTGGTAAAAGAGGGTAGCGACTGTCCAGCCAGCAGCCAAGGACGGCTGAAGGACATCCTCCTTCAGCGCATAAACGAGTGCATGGCCAGTGTCGAGCTTTACGCTTCTGCGGAAGATGTCAGGCAAGGTTCTCCTCAACAATCAGCGGTGTATTTCAAGGTCGGCTGCCGGCCACTTCAGGTGGACTGATCGGCAAGAAAAGTTACGATCTCATTGACTGTGCTCCGTGCTGTCCGTGTTACACCGATCAGTGTGGCGGAAGCTGAACCTGTCCACTCGCCGTAACCGACCAGCCACAGCCCTGGCTCTTTGATCGAGTGGGTGCCTTCGACCTCAACGCGGCCCTCGGTGTTGACCACCCCCAGTGAATCCAGATGCTGAAGGGCTGGCCGAAATCCGGTGCACCAAATCACCGAGTCCACCGCAGACTCGGAACCATCGACCCAAACAACCCCATTAGGAGTAAAACTTTCGAAAGATCGTAGAGACTTGAGAACATTGCGCTCTCGGGCTTCGGCAACGGGTGGAACCATGACGATATCGCCCAGCCCACCAACCGGCTGCTCAATGACGCGCCCCTCCAGCTGGGCTTTCCAGCGATCAGTTGCACGCTCGAACAATACCCGCCCATCCACATCGTCAGGCAAGAACATCGGTTCTACTGGGGTTACCCACGTGGTCGCAGCGACCTTTGAAACTTCGGCAAGAATTTGTGCCCCTGAGTTACCTCCACCCACCACCAACACCTTTTTGTCCGCGAACGGCCACGCTTCGACATAATTCGCGGAGTGCAACTGCTGACCCTCGAATAGCTCTGCATTGGGATAGTGAGGTACGTAGGGATTGCTCCAGGTGCCTGTAGCGCTGACAACAACCTTGGCATCCCAATGCTTGTCTTCAGAACGTACACGCAGGCCAGATTCCGTTCGCTCAACAGAAGTGACCCGAACTGGGCGCTCGACCGGGAAATGGTAGCGCTGTTCGTATTGGTTGAGGTATTCGATCACATGATTTCGTGAAGGATAGCCATCTTGCGTAGGGGGCATCATCCAGCCAGGTATCGAACTCCAGGTGGCGGGCGAGAATAGACGCAGCGAGTTCCAGCCATGTCGCCAGGCACCACCGGGTTCTTCCTCTGAGTCGAGGATTACGAACGAAAGAGGTGTGCGGCGCAGGAAATACGCTACAGCCAAGGCTGATTGACCCCCGCCGATAATGACTACGTCTAGTTGAGCGCTGAGCGAATCAGTCATTGGACGAACCTTAGATCGATGCAAGACGGTCCAGTATAGCGATTCAATTTTGACTCCAACTGATCCAGCTCATATCGAGAGGGGAGTCTCCTACGGGGTGTGCAATCCCTGGGTAGAGCTTGGAAATCTGGCATTCACAACGAAGCCCCCCGCGATATGGCTTACATAGGCGGGGGGCTTGGATTAACGCACTCGTGAAAAGCGTCACGCTAGTACTAGACGACTTTCTTACGTAGTAAACCTGCGCGTCTTGAAGCTGATCTTCTCTTTGAATTCCTCCACTTTCCCAATGCGGCGAATGCTCGCCCACGTCCCTTTGTAATATGGGATTACGTTTCGATCTGTCCATGGCGTGGTCAGATCGCCCATCACACCGTTGAAATGGCCGAACTGCATAAACGTCTGGTTACGCTTGATATCCGGCTCCAGGTAGGCCAGCGCGTAGGATGAACCGTAGTCGTTAAACACCTCGACCACGTCCCCAGATGTAATAGCCAAGACTTGGGCATCGTCGGGGTTAATTTCCAGATAGGCCATCGGCACACGCCGTTGCACGAAGTCGTTGTATTGATCGTGGTAGAGCGTTTGCCACACTTCGTTGATGCGCCCGTTGTTGACCCAGAACTGGTGTTTCTCCTTCTGTTCTGCCACCGGTTTTGGCAATCCGGGCCATGTCGCTGGCTTGAACTCAGCCTTGCCGTCCGGAGTGTCAAATTTGTAATCGGTGTAGAGCATCTCGGTGCCGATCAGCTTGCCTTCTCGGTATTCTTTAGTGGGTAACTGGACGCCATTGTTGCCCATGGCTTTCAGCCGCTCGTAAGTGACGAGATTGCCCGTGGTGCCTCCCTGACTGTCGATTGGGCCAGCACCGGGTTGGCCAGCCATACGGAAGCCGTCGTTGAAGGCGTCCTCCTCGCTTTTCCAGTCGAACCCTGCAAAACGCGCCGCCATGTCCTGTTTCCCTTCGTCCGTATACATCTGCCGAAGGGTGTTAGCGATAGCCGCTGCGATGAGGCAATCGGCTTTCGCCGAACCAGGGGGATCCATGAATTTTTGTGAAAGGCGCATCCGGCGCTCGCCATTCATTGAGGTGAGATTCATTTCGCCTGGATGGGTCGCCGGCAGCATCACATGGGCGGCTTCTGCCAGTTTGGTAGGGTAGAGGTTGATGTTGGCGAAAAAGAGACCGCCTTTGTTTTTCACCGCGTCGTAGATTGCGTCCACCATCTGCGCAGTTGTACCGCCGCGAACATTGGCCATGGCCTCCCTGACAATGTTCGCGCGTTTTAGAATGACCGCACGATGTTGCTCAGCATTGAGTGTGGTCTGGAAGGGATTGGCCCCCCATGCCGTGTACATCATGCCTTTGCCGTTGATGATCTCCTGATCCACATAGATCTTGGTATTGCCTGGATAAGGGGGGCGTGTGTACCCCTCTTGGTGCCCACCCATCCGCACCACCCCCGTACCTCGTCGTCCGACGTTGTGAGTGGCCAGCACCAAGTCGACCAATGCAGACTGGATGAGGTAGTTGTCATTGCCCCAGATGATTCCTTTTTCGTAGGCGTGCATGGTGTGGGGACGGTGGCCAGAGGTTTTGGGTTTGTAAGCCCATTCGGCTGCTTGCTTGAGCTTGTCCACCGATACCCCGGTAACGCGACTGGTTTCCTCAAGCGACATTCGATTGGCTTGAAGTGCCTGCTCAAACGCTTTGGTATGGGCCGCGATAAATTCCTGGTCATGCCATTTTTGGTCGACCACGTAAGTCAGCAGACCATTGAACAGAGCGATATCCGTTCCCGGTTCGATATCCAAGTGCAGCACGTTGTCTTTACCTGCTGCTTGCTCCGCTATAGCGATGGTCGGCGTCCTGCGAGGGTCTACAAAAATCACCTTGGCTGGAGCAACGGTTTCCCCAGGAAAACGCTGTTTACGCTTGTCGACTGTCTGCCCCTGCAAGTTGGGAAGCCAATGCGCCAAGAAGTAGTTGGTCTGGGTTTCGTATGAATTGCAGCCGATAGCAACAATGACGTCGGCCAATTCGGCGTCTTCGTAGCTGTTGTTGAGTTCGCTAATGCCCATCTCGCGTGTGGCGTGGCACTCGGAGTTATAGGCAGGGCGGTTGTGGATTCGCACCAATGGGGTTTGCAGGGCGGTGAACATCAGTTTGCCGGTGCCCCAGGTATTCTCGAATCCGCCTCCGGCGCCTCCGTGATCGAAGCAGTCAAAGGCGAGTGAGGCAGGCCCGTCATTGTCCAGAATCTTCTTGGTCACCCCGGCGTAAAGCGCCAGCGCATCATCCCAGCTGGTGTCCACCCACTGGTCAGCTACATAAACACGTGGGCTGCGTAAACGCTCCCTGCCTACCCCATCGGGGCTGTACATGACCTTGGCCAGTTGTCCGCCTCGTGTGGACGAAAGCCCTTTATTAACTTCGCACTGTTTGTCCGGCACGATCATGATGTTGTAGCGCTTGCCGTCCTTGTCGGTGATCGTGTTCTGCATTGCCGGCGTCATGATGATAGCCAACGGAGGCAACTGTTTGCGGAAGTCGAGCCCCAGTGCGTTCTCTTCGGGTGCCCGTCCCCCCTCTCGATTTTCCGGCCACTTGTACACGTGATAGCCACAACCCACGATGCAGAAGTGGCATGTCAGGTTGGTCTTTTGGGCATCTGTCGGAGGCAGTGCCACACGATCTTTGTTCGTTGCCAATTTGAATCTCCTTATCAAAGGAGGTTGGACTGACGTCCGTAGATCAACCCTTCGACGGCTACAGCACGGACCGAATCGTCATTGGGGTTGTACTCAAGAACTATGATCGGCAGATTCTCAGTGGCTTGGCCGGAAACCATTTGGCCAATATTCTCAGGGTCGAAAATGCTGAAATGGCAGGGACATTTGAACACCTTTTGCCCAGGGTCATAGGCAACCGGACAGCCCATATGCGTGCATAGCGTGCTGTAGGCCACAATGTCTCGATCTGGGCCGACACCGCCTGGAACGGGCGTGCCCATCTTGATCAATGCGCAAGGTGAGGCCGCGTCGGGATAGGAAAATAGGACTGGTGTGTTGACCTGCAATTTCTGAGCTTTGGAGAGCGCCTGCATTTGGTAGGGAAGATTGACTCGACCCTCCGCCGTTGGCTTTGGTGTCGCGGCTTGCGTGAGTTCGGGCAAACCTATCGCCACGCTTGCCGCAACCCCACCTCCTACTTTCAGGAAGAGTCTTCTGGATATCGATGCCATTTCTGCCTCCGCATTGTGCTCGCGATGCAGTCGGCCCTGGCTGTGTCGTAAGCGACGTTTACTTCAACCAATTGAGCATAGTAGAAAGTGCGTTTTTTTGGCCAAATGGACGGAAAATCGGACATTTGCCTATGGTTTAGTCAAAATTTCCGACTGGCGGGTTGTGGCTTACTCCGGTCACCAAGTACTGCGAAGGGCCTACAAAGCTGATTGCTTTATGTAGCAGAGCAGACTTCAAACCCTGCCTGTTATTCCAAAGCTTGGGGCCGGGAGCTGCCGCTTGTGAACTACTATTGGCCGATTGCTGCCCATCACGAACGGCAGAAATCGGCCACGATCAACCGCTCGAAGATGTCTACGAATCTGGTGTCAATTCACTTTACTCTGGTGGCTTCAACGAAATCGTGACCAGTCTGAATGAAGACATCAATCTATTCCACGAAACTGATGTTGCATTAACAGCCATCCTTGAACCCCTATGGTTAAAGTTCGGTTGGACGGTTGAAGGCATCGAAGCCAAAGCAATGCGATACAGGGCAGAACTCAATACCAAACGCGCTAATTGAGTAACCTGAGCGTCTTATATGTCCGACCGTCCTGTTGCATTGGGGCTAGCAGCTATGGACATAACTGGGCAGGATTGACAGAAAATGTCTTGTTGCCATGGACAGCTGTAGGCCGTGCTTGAACCACCGGGTCGCAAGGTGCGGAACCATGTCCATAGCTTGAAATCTTTCCTTTACATCGATGAATGGTATGCGTCCGGCCAAGTCATCTACCCAACCCCGCAACGCTTGGACATGGTGTGCACTTAATTTAAGTGGGCACCAG